>JBGVLA010000097.1:0-8097 GCA_045124015.1 Eubacteriales bacterium
GTTTCGACACTCCCAGACCTTGACCTCGCTTTTTTCAAAAACGCTTGCCGTTTCGACATTATGAAGCAAGGCGCGATAGCGTTCTTCATGGCGTTTTTCGATATCTGCGACCATGTGAAATTTTTGGGCAAGCTCGGGGAAGCCTTCCTTTTCGGCGGTAACGGCAAATCCTTCATACATATCCGTCCATTCATAATGCTCACCCTCGGCACCTGCTTTTAAGTTTTCCGCCGTCGTCCCGATACCGCCAAGCTCACGAAACCACATTTCCGCGTGTTCACGCTCATTATCGGCTGTTTTTATAAAAATATCCGCCATTTGCTCATAGCCTTCTTTTCTTGCAACAGAAGCAAAAAACGTATATTTGTTTCGCGCCTCCGATTCACCGGCAAACGCCGCTTTGAGATTTTCCTCCGTTTTCGTGCCTGTATATTTGGATCTTCGCGGTGTTACCTCGGGAATTTCCGAAAAAGCATCCTCATCGGATTCCAAAAGCTCCATATATTCCGCCCCCTGCACGCCGCAAAGCGGACAATACGCCTCGTCGAGCGTATCTGATTCAAAAATATGACCGCAAACCTTACATCTGAGTTTTTTCATATGATCTCTCCTTTATATTTGAAAATCTTCATGACTTAGGATTTCCAAATCCAAGAAAATCATACGTTTAACAAACGATTAAGGCAAATACAATTCCCTGTTTATTGACAAATCTGTTCATCCGTGTTACAATATAGACACATATAAAAGTTATTTTGTCATTTGGAGGAACCTATCATGTTGGATGCTTTCAACGAGCGTCTTGCCGCGATCAATCAGAAAATTGATCCTTTTCGTTATTACGTATTGCGGCTTTTGCGCGTATTCGTCTTTTATCATGCGTTCGTTTTTGCCGCGGAAGCCAGCATTTCGCGGATGCCGTTCGGCAATCCCGATATCGTTTCGGAATACAATCCGTTTCGGTTTCATTTCGCTTCCACGTTTTCTATCGTTCTCGTGTATGCGATGGTCGCAGGCATCTTTATTTTATACGATGCGACTGCACGCCGTCGATTTGTAAAAGCGCCTCCTGTCGAAACACATTATTTTTCGGAGCATTTCGGTATCTTGCGCTCCTATGAGTTCCTATGCCATGCCGCGGCGATGCTCATTCTTCCGCTCGTTTCCAAATCGAACATTTTTGCACATCCCGTCTGTCTGTTTTTCGGCCGTGAGGGATTTTCGGAAATGGGTATCTATATCCGTTATCTTTTGACGGTTTTTCCTCTTTTTTTGCTGATAGAAATCATGTTCCGTTTAAGAACGAGAACATTTTGGCGTGAGCTTCGCGCCGATGAAGCCATCGATATGCACTTTGATCTCATCAAGATCGCGCTGATTTGGATGCTTATCGCGTTTGTTTATGGTTATATCGCACAGTTTTATCTGCCTGCCATTCCCATCGCTCTCGGCTTTTTTGCATATCCCATCACATGGGCCATCATTCTCGGCGTTCTTTTCGGTATCTTCCTTTTCCGACGCTTACGCGCCATAAAGATTCGCAAAAAATTCATACAAAATTTAAGGCAGTTCTGCAAGGAATATCATTTTGAGCTTTCCCATATCAAGCATCCGTATCTCTCCATTTTCCGCAACGACCGTGGATATCATTTTACCGTGAAAGCTTATGGTAAGACCTACGCCTGCAAGATGCTCGCCGCCATCTCCAAGGATGCCAAAATGATCTTCCTCGATGAAAATATGGGGTATTTCAAGACCGAAATGAAGGTCAAAAACAGCGAACTGACCCTTTACCGCAAGAAATTTTATTACGGCTTTGATGCGCCCGATGCTGACCATAAGATTCTCATCGTGTCCCCCGCTCCGCATACGATGCTTGCCGTCAATACCAAGGTAGCTTTTGCCTCGGACGGCGTTACTTACGTGAAAGAAAGCAAAGATTTCAAATACGTGGATAACGCGACGAACGTGTTTGGTCTCACCGTTTTTTCGGGTTCGGCGTTTATCAACGCGCTCGAACGGAATTGTTTGTATGTGAAGCCGGAATGATTCCGAAAGCCATAGAAAAACTCGCCCAAGTCCATCGGACTTGGGCGAGTTTTTCTTCATATCAAAGGTTATAATATTTATCAAATTCTGCGGGGTGCGGAATCTTGGAAAGCTCACTGCATTCTTCGCGTTTGGTCTTAATGAAGTTTTTGAGAAGCTCTTCGGGGAATACACCGCCTGCGGTGAGGTAAGCGTGGTCAGCTTCAAGGGCATCAAGTGCTTCGGGAAGCGATGCGGGAAGATGATGAAGTTTTGCTTTATCTTCATCGCTGAGGTGATAGAGGTTCACGTCATACGGACCCCAACCGTTTGCATGAGGATCGATCTTATTTTTCACGCCGTCAAGACCTGCCATGAGGATCGCCGCATAACAGAAATACGGGTTACAGGTCGCGTCGGGGTTACGAAGCTCAAAACGGCGTTTATTGGGCGATTTTGCATATGCGGGAATACGAATGACCGCGCTTCTGTTGGAGGTCGCATAACCAACGGTAACGGGTGCTTCAAAGCCGGGGACAAGACGCTTGAAGGAGTTCGTGCTGTGATTTGTAAGCGCACAAAGAGAAGCGATATGCTTGAGCAGACCGCCCATGAAATAGTGCGCGGTTTCGCTGAGATGTGCATAACCGTTATCATCGGAGAATACGGGCTCGCCGTCTTTGAGAAGGAGCATATGAACGTGCATACCGCTGCCTGCTTCGCCGTAAATGGGCTTGGGCATAAAGGTCGCGGTCTTGCCGTATTTGAGCGCGGTATTATGAATGATATATTTGATCATCATGGTAGCGTCTGCCATGGTGGACATCTTACCGAGCTGAGGTTCGATCTCAAACTGACCCGATGCGGCAACCTCGGGGTGATGATAGTTGATCTCAATGCCCATCTGCTTCATCAAGAGGCACATTTCACTGCGACATTCATAAGCAACGTCAAACGGTTTTGCAATATGATAGTTTTTCTGCTTCGGAACGATTACGCCCTTGCCTTCCACAGCGCTATTCCAATAAGACTGCTTGGCATCGACGTTAACGGCAATGTTTTTACCGCTGACTTCCCAACCTACCTGATCGAAAAGATAAAATTCAAATTCGGGCAAAATGAGCATCGTATCCGCGATGCCGAGGTCATTCATGTATTTTTCTGCCGCGAGAACGATGTTACGGGGATACTGCGGGAGCGGACGGTTTTCGGGATTATCGATGATCATCGCGTTACCCGTCATAGAAAGCGTGGGGATCTCACAGAACGGATCGATCACTGCGGTATCGGGATCGGGAATGAACACCATGTCGCTCTTTTCTACGACTGCATAGCCATAGTTGGATGCGTCAAAGCCAATACCGCTTTTCATGGTATCTTCGGAAAAGTTTTCAGCAAGAATGGTTACGTGGCGGTATTGACCGTTGATATCCACCATCTTAAAATCCACCATCTTGATGTCATTTTCCTTGATCATATTCATGATATCCTGTACAGTTTTTGCCATAAAATCTCTCCTTTATATAATTTTAATATATTCTCTACTTATTAGCATATCATTTTTTCACGATTCTGTCAACAAAAAAATCAAAATCGCAGTCTCCTCTTTCCAAGTTGAGACTTTTTTCTTCCTCGTGCTTGACAATATAAAAACTTTATGCTATAATTGTCAAATCATGCGGGCGTGGCGGAATTGGCAGACGCGCCAGACTTAGGATCTGGTGTCCCCGACGTGCAGGTTCAAGTCCTGTCGCCCGCACCAGTCGAGAGCCTCGACACGCATTTGCGCGGTCGGGGCTTTTACTTTTGTTGGTCAAGACGCACGCGTCGATATGCAGTGCGTTATGAACACTCGCACCATGAAAAACCGACGAGTTTTTATCAAAACTCGTCGGTTTTTCAATGATATCCGTTCCTTATGAAACGGGTGATATATCTTCGATATGATATCCCGCTTCGCGGATGATATATGCCTTCGGCATATGATAGAACGGATATTATATCATGCTTGCGAAGCAAGTATATCATACGGCAACGCCGTATATCATATTGCGCAAGCGATATATCATGTTTGTAAGACCTCAAATCTCCATCGAAACAGACACAAAAACACCGACTTACAGAAGTAAGTCGGTGTTTTTCTCATTTGATTTCCTGTTTTTTGATGCGCTTTTTCATTTTTTTCACGTCGCGCATCATACGGGTCGCATCCTGCAAGAGATTGACCGTAGATTCGCGGTGATTGATGATCTTCACAGGCATTTCCGCGATCTTATAGCCGATCTTGGTGGCGATCATGATGACTTCAAGGTCAAAAGCAAATCGGTCGACCTCGCAGTTGCGGAAGATCTTCTTCGCCACATCATGACGAAAGCCCTTGATACCGCACTGAGAATCAGAAAGCTTAAAGCCTGCCATAAGTCCAATGAACTTCAAATATGTTTTAGAAGCCACTTTACGGATCCACGTATATCCGTCATAGCCATCCTTCGAAAGATTTCGTGAACCTACGACAATATCCGCGCCCGTTTTCGTAAGGGTTTCGGCAAGACGCGTAACCGCATCTGTACCGTATGCATTATCACAATCGGTGAACATGATATAATCCCCTGTTGCGGCAAGCACACCTTGACGAACTGCATATCCCTTGCCGCGGTTCGGCTGATAAGAAACAAGACGGATGCGAGCATCCTTTTCATGTGCTTCTTTTACCGGCTCGGCACAGGTATCGGCAGAGCCGTCATCTACGAAAATAAGCTCCCAATCCTCAAATGCGGCTGCCATATGCTCGGAAAAGGTCTTGACCGCATCCGCCGCAATGAGGCTTTCGTTATACATGGGAATGACCAAAGAAAATTTCATACTGTATCCTTCTTTATTTTATATCCTTGTATTGAACAAACTCAATCAATGTTATTGATATTGATTCTATTATAAGCCTTCACGTCATAAGGCACAAGCGCCGTATTCTGCGTATAGCTTTCAAGAAGCAATTGATAACGAGAATAATGAGGCGTATAATACGAAGATCCCACATAGGAATATGCGTAGATATCTTCTGCAATGATATTATCACTGCAAATAAAATCTGAATCAAAGCCAAGTCTCTGATAGATCGCAAAATACGCAAGGCGGTCGCTTTCATCACCACTCATGATATCGCTAATTTCATTTTCGTCAAGTGCTTTGATCGCATTGATTACGATGGCATTGACCGCATCTCCCGCCGACGAACCGACAATATTGCCGTAAGCATCAAAATAGATCTCGCTTTGATAATCCTTATCGCCGTATTCCGCGATCACATCGTCGATATCCGCACCCGAAAGCAATTTTTCGCGAGCCTCTGTGATGACCAAACGCGCATTTTCTTCTGCCGCGGCATCACCCTTGGAATAAAGAACGATAACCTGCTTATAATGGCAATAACTCTGATTCAAATAATCGGAAAGATCTCCGCCGATCACAGCCTTGAGACGCTGTGTCAAAAGTGCACGATAATGCGAAAACTCATAGTATTCGGGGGTCGTGCCTGCGATACGCATCGCGTTGCGATAGATCACTTCTGCGTATTCTTCCTTAGTACCGTTAAAGTCGAATTCCGCATCGTCGATATCGTTAACGTAAGCTTGAAGCTTTTCGCGGTATTCCGCCTGAAAAGCCTGCCTATCCTCTTCGGTAATGGAGATTCCATAGTCTGCCGCAAGCGCAACAAGACCGTAAAATTCGATGATGGTGTTTTCCGCAACTTCCTTGATCGCTTTGTTCTTTTCTTCCGTGGTCGCAAGCGATTTGTTGCCTTCGCTATCCTCAACGATATTGGTAACGATACCCTTCAGATAGACAAAGATGGTCTGATAAAGCTCATACGGAACGCTATATGTTTTTTCGCCGGTTCCGCCATCCACCGTGATTTCGAAAACGTCCTGTTCGGTATTGCAACCGGCAAGCGGAAGCGCGAATATGGTAAGTGCAAGAATGAGACAAATTGCTCTTTTCAACTTCTTCATTTTGAAATGATCCCTTTCTGATAACCACTCACCCCAAAACCACAGCTGCGGCCTTGGAGCAGTCCTCTTGATAGAATTACTCTTTCTATTTTACCACAGAATCTTTCTTTTTGCAATCCAAAAATAAATATTTTACATATTGTTCGCAAATATTTCCGCGATCATACGGTTTTTAATACGGTCAACGATGGAAAAATCCACGTATTGACCATATATCCGCTCAAGCTCTGCATGAGATCTGCCCGCTTCCGCAAGAGAAGAAAGCGCACCATCCAAAAGCAACTGCACGCATCTTTCGGCAAAACGAAGTCTTGTGCGCCGCGCCGCCAAGTCTTCGCGCGAAACAAAACGCGCGCTATTGACGATCTTATCAGCCCTTTGCGCTTCTTCTTCATGCATCACGGCAAAAAGGACATTCTCTCCCTCTATATAGATCGCTTCCAAATGAGAAGATACGAGCGGCGTCATACAGACCGTCATCGCGATATTTTCCTTCGAAAGCACCTCATAAAGCTTATTCATAAAGAGATACTCCAGCCCATTTCGTTCCGTAACCGCGCAAATGCGTTTTGCTTTTCTCTGTAAGGTATCGAGCTTTGTATATCCGCGTGTTCCGATCGCAGAAACATATCGCCGCGCTTCCACCCCCGTTTCGGTCCTCTTGAGCATATTGACGAGCCTTACGGCGGCACCCTCGGCTTTGACGGAAAGAAAGACGGGAGAAAGCAGAGCATCGATCTCCTGTGCCACACGGCCCGCCGCGGCAAGATAGCGATATGCTGTTCGATATGCTTCATCCTTTGCACCGCAAAGCGAGACGATCTCTCGCTTTTTCTTCTCCAGCCCCGCATCGTCAAACGCTTCTCCGAGATCCACGATCCGCTCGACCGCGCCCGGATATACAGGGTCCACCCTGTGCGGTGCTGTACCATCGAGGATCGCCACGCCAAGTGCAGGGATCCTCACGCCGTCCAAAGAAGCGGTATCCGAGGAGCAATAAAAATATTCCGCTTCATATCCGTTCGCTTCGGCGGCAAAGCCGACGTTTTTCATAAGTGTGGATTTTCCCGTTCCGGGTCCGCCCTTCAGAATATAGATCCTACGGTGCTCTTCGGGCGAAAAGCAGACGGGAAAAAGACTCCGAAAGCCGTGCTCGGTGTTTGCCGCCGCGAAAAATTTAGTCATAAATGAATAGCCTCCCTTGGAAACAAAGTTTATTTTCAAAAGCAGTGTATGCAAGGGCTTTCTCATTCGTCCGAAAAAATACAAAATAATTTCATTTTTTATTGAATTTTTTCCAAAATACACTTGACAGGGGGGCTTGGGTTGTAGTATAATAATCGTCGAGAAATTTTATTCTCTTTGCACCTTTTTCATGCGGAGGGAGGGATTATGAATGGCTGAAATTAGAGTGAAAGAAAATGAATCGCTTGACAGCGCTCTTCGCAGATTTAAGAGACAGGTTGCTCGTGATGGCAAAATCGCAGAGGTTAAGAAAAAAGAACATTACGAAAAACCCAGCGTAAAACGCAAAAAGAAATCCGAAGCAGCAAGAAAGCGCAAATTCAAAAGCTGATTGCAGCATAACGTGCACTATGAGGCCGCGGCTTCATAGTGCTTTTTCTTTCCGAAGATAATTATTTTTAATATAGATCACTATAAAAATTCAGTAAAGGAATTACCGCTATGGCAGAAAAGAAAGAATTTCTTGAAATAGGAAAGATCATCAACACGCACGGCGTGCGCGGCGAGGTTAAGATAGACCCTTGGTGCGACAGCCCCGAGGATTTTTGCGAGCTTTCCCGCATTTATATTGAAAACAAAACGGAGTTTACCGTTTCACACCCCCGTATCATAAACGGAAATTTTGTACTTTGTTCCCTTTCCGGGATTAAAACCGTGGAAGATGCGGTAAAATATAAAAATAAGGTTATTTACGCAAAGCGCGAGGACCTCTGTCTTCCCGAAGGCGCAAACTTTATCTGCGACCTTTTGGGTCTTCCCGTGATTGACGCCGAAAACGGCACGGTCTACGGAAAGCTCACGGACGTGCTCCAGT
>JBGVLA010000098.1:0-43437 GCA_045124015.1 Eubacteriales bacterium
CAAAGAAGATCGGGATAAAGCTTGCGAAGTCTGCCGCAAAGCACGCAGGCGAGCATTTCGATATCCATGATCTCATCGCGGATAGCGCCCGTTACGGCAAGATTCTGACCAACAATCTGATCTTCAAATTTCGGCCACAAAATGCCCGGCATATCGAGCAGATCGATACCGAGAGAGGTGGAGATCCACTGCTTGGTAAGCGTTACGCCCGGGCGGTTTTCCACCTTCGCTTTGTTGTTTGCGGCAAGCTTATTGATCAGCGAGCTTTTTCCTACGTTCGGAATACCGACAATCATGGCGCGCAGCTTTCTGCCCTCCATGCCCTTGTCTTTATAGCGTTCGAGTCTTTCCGCGCAAAGACGGCGTGCCGCATCGGGGATCTTCGAAATGCCCTCTCCCGTTCGGCAATCGTAAAAGATACATTCTCTGCCCTCCGCTTCAAATGCCTTTTGCCATTTTTTCGTCGCTTCGGGATCTGCGAGAGAGGATTTGCTGAGGAGCGTCAGCTTCGGCTTTGCCGCCACAAGGCGTGCGATCTCGGGGTTTTCCGAGCTTTTCGGGATTCTCGCGTCAAGAAGCTCGATCGTCAGATCAACGTCCTTCAAATTTTCCGTGATCAAGCGGCGTGTTTTCGCCATATGCCCCGGAAACCATTGTATTCTGTCTGATGGCATAATAACCTCCAAAATGTCTGGGTAATTTTTGAGAGGAGACAGACTCCTCTCTTATCGTATTGTTGATGTTATGATTTCAATTTATTTGATCTCGCCCAAGGTGTCAAACGGAAACAAGCGGAAAACGGCATGACCCAAAATTTCGCTTTCCTTTACGAAACCGACGAGGTCGGAACGGCTGTCTGTCGAGCCGTTGCGGTTATCGCCCATAACGAAATAACAGCCCTCGGGAACGGTAAAGGTATTCGTCGTCATGTCCTCTCGATCCATCGGACCATAGGTATGAAAAACATAGGGTTCATCCAGCTTTACACCGTCCACCGTTACCGTCCACGCATCGAAATCGATCGTTACGGTCTCACCGCCCATGGCGATGATGCGTTTGATGATCAGCTCGTCGGCATAATAGCCGTCTTCCTTATCGATAACGACCACATCCAAACGCTCGGGCGTATAGAAAAGATTGGTCATCAGGATACGATCCTTATCTTGAAGCGTATTCATCATGGAGCCGCCGGCAACCGTTGCCATACGTCCGACGAACATAAAAAGCAAAATGACGATGACGACAACGTAGCAAAGCTCTTCAAGCGCTTCATACAGAAATTCCTTGGCCGTTAATTTTTTCTTTTTTTCGGCAGGTGCCGCCGTATTCTTCATCTCATCCATATAGGGTAACCTCTTTTCCTTGATTCCATGTAATCAAATGACTTTTTCGATCTCATGCTGCAGCTTATCGGTAAGCAGAACGCTTTTCACGATGACGAACACGCAAAACGCCGAGCGGAAAAGCCACGAAATACCGCAAAGAACGTATTCCTCTGCCCACGGCACGAGCACCATACAGATCACGCTGAATACCGCATAGGCGATGCAAACCGTCGTCATACCGCGGATCTTTCCTTCAAAATCCTTTGCCGTATGCTCTCTTCTCTTGCGCGCGTAGTCGTTATCGTCGGGGGTAAGGGTCATGGCGATCTCATCTACGAGCGTGGTATAGACCTTTTCCTTTTCCTTGCAGATGCGGACGAAAAGCACCATCGAAGCGATAAACAAAAGCATATACACGATAAAAAGAATGATATACTGCGTATCCTTGTAAGGACGGTAAATACGTCCGTACTGTACGGAAAGATAAAACATCACAGCATACGCCGCAAAGGAGACCGCAGAAAAGGCGATGGAATGCTTTACACCCTCTTCAAAGCGCGGATAATATGCGCGTACACGGCGGAAAGCAAAGATCATCATGATACCGAAAAGAAATTCGGGAACGAGATACATCGCTTCCATGCGGAAAAGCAAAACGCCGTCGAGATTTGTGATATTGCCGATGCTGAGACGGATACAGGTGAGAAAGACAAACGCCGCAGAGGAAAAGAGACAGAACGAAAGCGTCTTTCTCTTGACCCAAAGGGCTTTGTTCGGCAAGATCTCCGCATCGTATTTTTCGGAAAGCTTTTCAAGGAACGGCGTATCCTTCATAAATACCGAAAAATAGCGAATCATACGCACAAGCCAAATGATGCCGACGATCCCTGCCACAACGGCAAGCGCGGCTTCCAAAAGATAACGAAGACCCGAATAGTCGTTTGTGTAGTCAGAGTGTACGTAGCTATCCCCTGTGCTCATGATCGCCGTTACCTCGGGAAGACAAGCACAGATGGCACGCACGATGATAAAGATCACGCTGATGACACGCGCTTCCACAGATTCATAGAAATACGGCGTTTTTTTCTCATCGCGTGCGATAAAGCCTTCATAGGCGGCGCAGACCGTAACGTTGCCGCCGGGCAAGCGCACGATCTCTTCATCGGCGGGATATTCCGCATTTTCTCTCGTTTTGCCGTAGACCTCAAAATATACTCTGCCCTCGGCAAAGTCGGTCTTATCCAGCAGACCGCCCGCGCGGAGCGCATTTCCCGCCGTATGACGGGTGCGGTGTCTGGTATAGCGTTCCTCGAGAAAAGCAACGCCATGGAACATATCCACGAACGCGGGGATCATCCACATGATCTCCAAAAGACCAAAACAGAAGGTGAAGATCAGATAGAGCGTTTCATCAAAGATGGGGGTGATGAGCAAGCACGCAAGCTTTACGGCAGAAAGCCACGCGAGCTTCAAGAATTTATCCCTTGCGGAAAGCAGATTGCGCTCGAGGTCCGATATCTTGGAAAGTCCGTGTAAGATCAAAACGTAACCGATCACGTCGGGCAGAACGTCAATGATATTGATATGCGGATTGAAAAGGAATATCATCCCTGCCAAAATATATCCGATCTTCATCTTTATATGATCATTCCTTTCGTTATTCTTCAGGTTTTACTTTTTCTTTTTATGATGATGTACTTGCTGTTTTTTTGCCTTTTCCGCCGCATCAAGTGCTTGGCGGCGTTCAAAATATTCAAAGGGGGTTTTGTATTTATATTCGCGGTTATCGGGCATATCTTCGTCGCCCTCAAGGCAGATACGCATATAACAGCCAAAAACGAGCGTAGCGTTGATCACGATGCAAAGCGCATCCGCGAGCATGGCGATCGCCGCGGTATACGCGGAAGAAAGCGTGATGCCAAACCACGAAAAGATCATGGCAGAGGACTGACCGAGGAAAAAGAAAACGACGGTATAAATAGCACATCTCGCCGCCTTTTTTCGAAGCTTATCGACACCGACCTCGGTGGAAATGAGATACAGCGAATACAAAAGCACAAGCGTATAAGAAAGTTTGAAAATATCATACGCATACGAAAGCGTGGTTGCCACAGCCGGCGAAAACGCGATGACGTTCATATTGATGAAAAGGTCAAGCGCGGTAACGACCAAGGATACGGGAATACCGATCATCGCAAAAATGCGCGAGACACGGAAGCTTTCGCAATGTTCATTTGCAACGTTAAAGCCCTTCAGCATGGCAAGAAAGGCGATGATGTCCGGTGTGATATCCACGGGAACACCAAAAAATTCAATGTTCGTTCCAAGCAGCAGACAATAGCCGAGGAACATCCATCCAAAGCCCATATCATTCTCCATTCCCCTCCCGCTCCTCAAAAAGAAAAACGGGAGGGATATTGATTATTGTGTATCAGCGCCCGCACCTGTCGGCTTGCCGCAGCACTGCTTATATTTTTTACCGCTGCCGCAAGGACAGGGATCGTTTCTGCCGACACGCTCAGAAGCACGTCTGACGACAGGCTTCTTCGTCGTTTTTTCACCGCCAACGCCTGCAAGCTCTGCGTTTCTTTGCTTCGAGATCACCTCTGCACGGCGGATCTCCTGCATCGGCTTTGCAAAAAGCGTCATGCGGACGGTATCGAGTCGAATCTTTTCGATCATATCGTCAAACATATTGCCCGCCTGGATACGGTATTCGGTGAGAGGATTGCGCTGCGCGTAAGCGTTAAGACCAACGCCGTCGCGCAGATCATCCATCGCATCAAGATGATTGATCCAGTTCGTATCGACCGCGCGGAGAAGCGCCACGCGCTCAAGCTCTCTGATATTTTCGCCAAAGAGCGTCTCCTGCTGTGCATAAATGGATTCCGCTCTTTCGCAAAGGGTCGCTTCAAGCGTTTTTTCGTCAAGCTCAAAATCCTCTGCGCGTGCGATCCAAGCGAGATTTACCTTAGCATCCTCGACATGGAATTTTCCTTCCTCGTCGTACGCCGCCTGTATGCCCAAACGGATACATTCGCTGACCATACCGCGAACCTTTGCGCTGATATCCACGCCGTCGAGGACCTCGCGGCGCTGATTATAGATCACGTTTCTCTGCTGATTCATGACGTCGTCATAGTCGAGGACGTTCTTACGGCGGTTGAAGTTTTCACCCTCGAGACGCTTCTGTGCGCTCTCGATAGAGCCCGAAAGGATCTTCGCATCGATGGCTTGATCCTCCTCAAGACCGAGTCTGTCGATCATACCCACGATGCGTTCACTGCCGAACAGACGCATAAGGTCATCGTCAAGCGCAAGGAAGAATCGGCTTTCGCCGGGGTCGCCCTGTCGTCCTGCGCGTCCGCGGAGTTGATTATCGATACGGCGGCTCTCATGGCGTTCCGTGCCGAGGATATAAAGACCGCCTGCTTCTCTGACCTTTTCGGCTTCGGGCGCGATCTCAGCCTTGTATTTTTCCAAAGCCTTATGGAAAAGCTCGCGTGCTTCGCGGATGCGGTCGTCAATATTTTCGGACATTCCGACGGCAAGCGCGATCTCTTCTTCGTGATAGCCGTTCTTTTTCAGTTCATTTTTCGCAAGGAATTCTGCGTTACCGCCGAGCATGATATCCGTACCGCGTCCTGCCATATTGGTGGAGATGGTAACGGCGCCGAGCTTACCTGCCTGCGCGACGATCTCCGCTTCCTTTTCGTGATGCTTGGCGTTGAGGACGTTATGGGTGATGCCCTGTTTTTTGAGCATCGCGGAGAGATATTCGGATTTATCGACGGAAACGGTGCCGACAAGGACAGGCTGTCCCTTTTCGTGGCAAGCGCGGATCTGCTCGATGATGGCTTTGTATTTGCCCGCTTGGTTTTTATAGACCACGTCGTTCTGATCCTTACGGATCATGGGCTTATTGGTCGGAACCTCGACCACGTCAAGTGCGTAGATCTCACGGAATTCGTTCTCTTCGGTGAGCGCCGTACCCGTCATGCCCGAAAGCTTTTCGTAAAGACGGAAGAAATTCTGGAACGTAACGGTTGCGAGCGTCTGGTTTTCGTTTTGGATCTTCACGTTTTCCTTGGCTTCGATCGCCTGATGGAGACCCTCGGAAAAGCGTCTGCCGGGCATGATACGACCCGTGAAGGAGTCGACGATCATGACCTTGCCGTCCGTAGTAACCACGTAGTCAACGTCGCGCTTCATGATGCCGTGTGCGTACATCGCCTGGCGGAGGTGGTGGTTGATGGCTTGGTTCTCGGGGTCGGAAAGGTTTTCAAGCTCGAAGAAACGTTCTGCCTTTTCCACGCCGTGCTTGGTGAGGACGGTACGTCTTGCCTTTTCATCGACGATATAATCCTCCTTCACGTCATCGTTGTCGGATTTATTATCCATTTCCTTGACGACGTGCGCGCGCATGGTACGTACAAGGGCTTCCGCCTTCTGATAAAGCTCGTTTGACTGTGCGCCCTTGCCCGAAATGATAAGCGGTGTTCTCGCTTCATCAATGAGAATGGAGTCCACCTCGTCGACGATGGCAAAGGCATGACCGCGCTGGGTAACGTCCTTTTTATAGTTGACCATGTTATCGCGGAGGTAGTCGAAACCAAATTCGTTATTGGTACCATAGGTGATATCGGCGTTATACGCTTCCTGCTTTTCAGCAGGGCTTTGTCCAAAGACGATAATGCCCGTTTTGAGTCCGAGGAAGCCGTAGACCTTGCCCATTTCCTCGCTGTCGCGGCGAGCAAGATAGTCGTTGACGGTTACGATATGCACGCCTTTTCCAGCAAGCGCATTGAGGTAAGCAGGCATGGTGGCAACGAGTGTTTTACCTTCACCCGTTTTCATTTCGGCGATTCTGCCTTGATGAAGAATGATACCGCCCATGAGCTGTACGCGGAAGGGGCGTTTGCCAAGCACACGGGTCGCAGCTTCTCTGACCGTTGCAAACGCATCGGGAAGGATATCGTCGAGCGTTTCGCCTGCCGAAAGTCTTTCCTTGAGCGCGGGGGTCATATTTTTGAGTTCTTCGTCTGTCATAGCGGCGTATTTTTCCGCCATTGCTTCTATTTTATCCACAAGGGGTTTGATTTTTTTGATCTGTCGTTCGCTATATGTGCCAAAAAGCTTATCTGCAAGAGACATATGTTATTTCCTTTCATAAATCATATGATAACAAGATAATTATACATGATTTTCCCTCAAAATACTATACTAATTTGTAAACTTTAGTCATTCTTTTTCTTATTCAAAAGAAAAAGAAAGGCTAAGCGTCCTTTTCTTGTGCAATCAAGAAAAGGACCAAAAGAAATTGCAAGGGACTTGTCCCTTGACCCGTATATTTACTGCATCGAAGCGAGCTTCTCCCCGTCGGTCTTCACCCCCTCAAAACCGCCCTGTCGCAGGGTTTCATATACGGCGATGGCGACGGTATTGGAAAGGTTAAGGCTTCGGATATCGTTTAGCATCGGCATTCTCACGCTATGGTCAAAATGTGCCGCGGTGAGTTCTTCGGGAAGGCCTTTGGTCTCCTTGCCGAAAACGAGATAGATCTCATTTGTTTCGTCAACGGTGGCTTCCGTATAGAGCTTGCTTGCCTTGGTGGTATAAAACCAAAGGTTATCGTTGCCGTGCTTTTCCATAAAATCGGCAAGGGATTCATACATATAAATTTCAAGTGTATTCCAATAATCCAGACCTGCGCGTTTCATTTTGCGGTCATCGATGGCAAAGCCGAGGGGCTTGACAAGGTGCAATGCCGCGCCCGTTGCGGAGCAGGTTCTGGCGATATTTCCTGTATTCTGCGGAATTTCGGGTTCCACAAGAACGATATTGATCTTTGACATAAAAGAAGATGTCCTTTCCGAAAGTCATACTTTTTCAGTGTACTACTTTATAGTATACCTTATTTTTTTGAAAATTGCAATGATTTTGTAAGAGATGCAGAAATTTCATGGGGTATTTTCACGCAAATCTGCAAAAACTCTGACCATAAGACGTTCAAAAAAGGAGAATAAGCATGAAAATTTCAATACAAAAAATCATATCTGCCCTTCTTTCCGCGGTTTTGTTTCTCGGTGTAGGCGCATCTTTGCGTGCTGCTGATGCACAAAGCTGGTATTGTAAACGGCAAAAAGACCATATCCGTCCCGAAATCGAAAGCGGTATGGCATATATCAAAGACTTTGACGGGGTATATCTCGGAAAAGACGAAAAGGTGATCTATCTGACCTTTGATGCGGGATACGAAAACGGCAACGTGGCAAGGATCCTCGATACGCTGAAAAAGCATGAGGTCGAGGGTGCGTTTTTCATTTTGGAAAATCTCATAAACCGCAATCCCGAGCTTGTAACACGTATGAGAGATGAAGGTCATCTCGTTTGCAATCATACCTCGAAGCATAAAGATCTGACTAAAATTTCAAAAGAAGAAATTGAAAAAGAGATTGGTTCACTCGAAATGCTTTACAAGGAAAAGATCGGCGGAGAAATGGCACCCTTTTTCCGTCCGCCGGAAGGAAAATTTGATGAAAAAAGCCTCGAAACCATCAAAAAACTCGGCTATACAACGGTCTTTTGGAGTCTTGCCTACGCCGATTGGGATAACGACAAGCAACCTTCTGCCGAATTCGCAAAAAAAATCCTCTGTGAAAATATTCACAACGGCGCGGTGATCCTTTTGCATCCGACATCCAAGACAAACGCTGACATTTTGGATGAGCTTATCACAAAATGGAAGTCAGAGGGATATCGCTTTGGCTCGCTTACGGAACTCAGGGAGATGTGTGAATGAGACGCGCTTGGGCTTTGATGCTTGCTATCGTGTTTTTTCTTTTGCCGTTTTCCGCAAGCGCAACGGAGGATACGCCTGTGATTCGTTCGGGGAGCGGCGAATCGCCCAAGATCGCTCTGACCTTTGACGACGGACCGCACCCAAGGCAAACCGATAAAATTTTAGACTTGCTCGAAGAATACGATGTTCACGCGACCTTTTTCGTGATCGGGCAAAATGCGGTCTATTATCCCGAGCCGCTGAAGCGCGCGGTCTCTCTCGGGCATGAGATCGGCAACCACACCTTTCGGCACGAAGGCATTTCCAAAATGTCCGCGCCGATGCTGGAAAAAGAGCTTTCCGACACAGAAAAGGTGATTTTCGAGCTGACGGGCGTAAGACCCACGCTTTTTCGACCGCCCGAGGGGGCTTGCTCAGAAGCTGTTCTCGCCGCGGCAAGACACGCGGAATATCCCGTCATTCTCTGGACGGTCGACACCCGCGATTGGGATCTTGCATCTACGGATAAAATCGTAAGCACCGTGGAAAGCAAGGTGCGCGGCGGCAGCATCTTATTGTTTCACGATTATACCGCACGCACCGCGCATACGCTCGATGCCCTCAAAATTTTGATCCCCAAGCTCCTTGACGAGGGCTATGAATTCGTTACGGTATCGGAGCTTTTGGGGGAATAACAGCGAGAACGATTTGAGCAATATTCTATGAAATGAAAAAATCCACCGTTCGGTGAAACTTTGTAAAACAGTGAAACCTCCCTATGAGATTTCTCGTAGGGAGGTTGTTTGCTTATTATTTTGATATAGCAACGCCCAAGGATCCCTCTGACGAGGGAGCCTTGGGCGCGGTACAAAACCGCAAATAAAGCACCACACCGAACGTGTATAGAAGTGCGCCCTTATCAGTTCGCTAAATTGGAATTTATCGCTCTCACAATTTGAAAAATTATTTCTTTATTACTTTCTTGCACCAAGTGCGTTTGTTGCATTTCGGACACTTCAAATACCGTGTCGTTCCCCTATGCATCGCATTAAGTGCCTGCTTATAGGTAGGTACGATCTCGTAGCCGCAATTTTTGCACTTATAAGCCCCCACGCTGACTTCAAGCTTTAACGCATAGAAACACGGTATAAGGAACACCACGCACAGTGAAAGTATTGCAACGAGCATCCATGGCCCCTCAGGCATAAAAAAGGCGATGATCGCGAGACCTCCGATCAATCCAAGGATACTCACTGTCATGATTATCCACATTGCATTCCAAATAGTTTTGTTTTTCTTTTCTAATTCCTTTGCCATATCAAGCAAAAGCTGTTCGTTTTTCTGATTGTTGTTTTCCATACTTATTTTCTCCCCACTTAATAATTCGTTTACACTGATGCCGAGAATATCACAGAGTTCAAGCATTATCGAAGTATCGGGCATTGCAATGCTTCGTTCCCACTTGGATATTGCTTTATCGGTGATACCCAGTTTTTCTGCCAATTGCATTTGCGTTAAGTTTTTCTGTTTTCTGCACTCGGCAATAAATTTTCCTATTTTCAATTGATCCATAAGTGACCTCCTTTCGCATACAGTATAGCCGTTATTACTTACAAAGTACACCCACCGTTGGTTTAGTGAGGAGAAGTAAACCGTTGGTAGAGTGAAAATATACCGCTAAATTCTTATTTATCGGTCTGTTTCATTATATACTATCATATGATAATGGATTTCAAAAGAACCGAGACAGCGATGTGAGATGCTGTCTCGGCAACTTTTTTATGACCACCGAGCTTTCGGTGGATTTTTCGTTATTTTGCCATATCGTAAAATGAGCTGAGGAACGCCTGCAAACGGCGGTTTTCTCTCTGTGCGAAAAGCTCTGCGGGGCTTCCCTCTGCGGAAATGACACCGCCATCCATGAAGATGATCTTATCGGAAACGTCGCGTGCAAACGCCATTTCATGCGTTACGATGATCATGGTCATATTTTCTGCCGCGAGGCTTTTGATGATCTTCAGCACCTCGCCCGTAATCTCGGGGTCGAGTGCGGAGGTCGGCTCGTCAAAGCAAAGCACATCGGGCGAGAGCGCCAAGGCGCGCGCGATGGAAACTCTCTGCTGTTGTCCGCCCGAAAGCTGACAGGGATAGGAATTTTTCTTCTCGGAAAGTCCGACCTTGGCGAGAAGTGAAAGTGCATTTGCCTGAACCTCATCGAGCTTTTCCTTCATTTCTTCCTTGGTCATCAGCTTCTTTTTGTAATCCTCTCGAATCTTCAAAGAGGGTGCGAGGGTGATATTTTCAAGCGCGGTGTACTGCGGAAAGAGGTTGAAGGACTGAAAAACAAAGCCAAAATTGACGATATTCTTCGTTTTTTTCTTCTTTCCTTTGGAAAAATGCTCCGCGGCATCGAAAATTTTGTTACCGTCAACGTAAATTTCGCCGCCGTCTGCAGTCTCAAGTGCATTGATACAACGCAAGAGCGTGGTCTTACCGCTACCCGAAGAGCCAATGATGGAAAGCACCTGTCCTTTTTCAAGGCCGAAGTTGATGCCCTGCAAAACCTGCGTTTCGCCGAAGCTTTTTGTGAGATTTTTTACTTCCAAAAACATCGTTTTGCCTCCTTACGCCTTGAAATAAGAAAGTTTCTTTTCGGCATGGCCGAGAAGAAGCGTGAGTCCACCGACAAACAAAAGATAAAATACCGCCGTATAGAAAATAGGCCAAATGATCGCTTGTGCAGACGCCATCTGTTCTGCACGCTGAATGATCTCGGGAATTGCGATCGCGTTAGCAAGCGCGGTATCCTTAACGAGCGTGATGATCTCATTGGACATCGGCGGCAGGATGCGCTTGATGACCTGCTTTAAGATGATCTTTCGGAAGATCTGTCCCTTCGTCATGCCGAGAACCTGTCCTGCTTCATATTGACCGCGCGAAATACTTTCGATACCGCCGCGGAAAATTTCGGAAAAATAGCAAGAATAGTTGATGACGAATGCGATCAAAACAGCAATAAATCTGCCGTAATAAAGCATTTCCTTGCTTCCTGAAAGGCTTGTGAAATAACGGTCAAGCTGATTGAAGATATTCAACGTGCCAAGATTCAAAAGCCCCGGCAGATAATAGATCATAAAAATAAGAAGCATCAGCGGAATGCCGCGAATGATCCATACGAAGATCTTGCTCACTGCCTTGAGCGGCTTAAAGCTGCTCATGGTACAAAACGAAATTCCAAGACCAAGCGGGATCGCAAGAATCAAAGTCAAAAGGAAAAGCAGGCAAGTAAGTCCGAACCCACCAAGCAAGTCCCACGTAATTTGCAAAAAACTCATAATCGGATTTTTCCTCTTTTCAAAAATATAAAACGGCAAGGTTGAAAACACGGTTTTCAACCTTGCTTTGGGTCGTAACGTATTCTACGGATTACTGCTTCTGATCAGAAAAGTCCGTGATGACGGTATTGGATACGCCGTATTTTGCAGCGAGAGTGGCAATGGTACCGTCAGCCGCAAGCTCTTCAAGCGCTTTGTTTACCTTTGCAGTAAGTTCACTGCCCTTTTTGAAGCCGATGGCGTAGAATTCTTCGGTACCTGTGATGGTCTCAACGATAACGAGATCCTTGTAATCACCTGTTCCAACGTATGCCTTTGCAAGCTGATCGTCAACAACAACGAAATCTGCTGTGCCGAGAACGAGTTCTCTCATTGCGGAAAGCTGAGAGGTAACGCCGTTTTTGACAGCGCCTTCCAAGGTTTCGGTAAGGAAGGTATCGCCTGCGGAGCTTGCTTCCACAGCGCCGACCTTGCCGGAAAGAGAGGTCTCATCCACAACGGTTGCGGCGATCTCTGCGGTCGTAACGATGACCTGCTTGTTTCTCATGTAATTATAAGAAAAGTCAACCTTTTCGCTTCTTGCCTGACCGTCGTCATCGGCGGTATTCGCGGTGAAGCCGTTCCAGATGCAGTCGATATTGCCTGCATTGAGCTCGGTATATCTCTGAGGCCAGTCGATAAGCTGGAAGTTTACGGTATAACCGATCTTTTCACCAACAGCCTGTGCAAGCTCAGTATCAAAGCCGACAAGATTGCCGTTTTCGTCTTCAAAGTTCATAGGGTCATAAATGGTGTAACCAACGACCATCGTCTGGTTGGTTGCGCAAGAGGTAAAGAGCATTGCCATCATCATGGTGGCGAGAAGAAGTGCGAGGATTTTTTTCATTTGATGTATCTCCTTAAAGGGTTATTTTTTAGCGTGCTAAAATGATAGCACAAACTTTTCACTTTGTCAAGGGATTTTACAGGATTTTTGATTTTTTATGAATGTTTTCTGAAAAGAAAAGAAGGTCGCGCAATTTTATGCAAATTCCCATGAAAATACAACAACCGACCGCTTTTGAGCGGTCGGTTGGGAATCGTCAGATATAGATCTTGGAAACGCAATAGATCGGCAAAAGCCAGAAAAGCTGATAGAGCGCCGGGAAGATGGAACGCATTTCTGCCGCATTGCCCGTAAACAAAACAAGGACCATAACGGCAATACCGAGAATGGAAGCGACCGTTTTCAAAATGAAATTGGTCTTTCTCACGTTTTCGATCTTCGCACAAAGGAGGAATGTCTTGACAAGCTCCTTCGCAGAACCGACAGTAACGATACCGCCCGCTTTTGCAGAGATCTGCGATGCTTTTTCTTCGGGAAGAACGCCCTTGATGACCTTGACGGGATATTCCTCAGGGCTCATTTTATTCGGATACAAAACGCCGTCATCGATGCAGGGATCGGCAGTACGGATCGAAATACCGACACCGGCATCCGCAAGGTGATGGACCATATACAGAAAATCGGAGGTCGTCGTATACTGCAAGTAAAACTTTGCGATCACGACCTGCTCACAGGCAAGATAAAGAATACGCTTATTGGTATTGCCTTCGTAGTTTTCGTCGCCTGCGTCATATACGGTCTCAAAGCATTGAGACTCCATATATTCGGGTCTGCCGATGACGATATTTTTGCCGTCGACCATGGCGCTGACGCCGTTTTCTGATACCTCAAGAAGCTCCACATCTGCGGAGATCACGGAATTCAAGGTCGCTTGCTTGAAAACCGTCGCAAGAGGACCGCCGATCTTCGCGTAGACGCTGGAAGCATAATACATGACGTTTTCGATCTTTCGATCTGCATACAGCTTCAGACTCTTCACCTTGGTCTTGCCTGCAGGGAACGCTTCGTCATCGCGGAAGGCAACGACAGCGGTTCTTTCGTAATTTTCATGGGTCTTATCCCCAATGATCGCGGAATGGTATGTATACGCACGTCTGGATGCCAGATAGAGGGGATATGAATACGCAATAAAGGCGGAGAAAGGTGCGCTCATCAAAAACGACGAATACGCGGTGCCAAGGCTTACCGTCATGCTGTTGTTCATCACGAAATAGGAAACGATGAAGAAAAGCGCGGAAAAGATCAAGCATTCGGGAATGAATATCTTGAGCAGGAATTTAGAATTCGCCTTCTCTTCTCTATGCGCAAAGAAGGAAGAAATAAAATCTGTTTTTCGAACGGTGCAAACGTTTTCATCCTCCGCAAGATAATCGGAGAAATCCATTCTTTCGGGAACGCCTTCATTTTCAGAACCGGCACGCACAAGCACCTGCTTGGATCTCATGGAGGAGACCACCTTGAAGGAATATACGTCGCGGCGCAGTGTGATAAAGACATTGAGTATATTCAAGAACACACAGATCGCAAAGGGGAAATTATAAAGATATACGGTTTCATACGAAGCGGCAGTAAAAAGCGAAACGCCCGTTGCCACAAGAGAAAGAACAAGTGTGAAAAGTGCAACGGAATCACAATCGAAATCCAGCTTTGCGAGCGATTTGACAGCCGCGATCAAGCGATCAAATATCAGCACTGCCGCCACGAGCGTCAAAGCCCAATCGACCGCGATAAAGTTGATGTTGCTTCCAAAAATATCGGCAACCGCGGGAATGTTTTCAAGAAGACCAAGCAAAAGTGCCAGCGCCGCCGCCAGTATCAAGCGCACCTTGGCAACGTTATACTTGGATTTGAACACCGCAAAAATATCCTTATTCTGAGCAGGATCGACGTATTCAAACGAACCGCTTGTTTTCTGCGGTTCTTCGGGGATGGATTCCTCCTCCAAAAATTCCTCTGTCTGCGCGGCAACCTCCTCTGTCAGCTCCGTCGTTGCAGAGAAACGAATATCGTCAAACAATCTTTCGTCGCGCATGATCTCCGCGGTTTTCGGATCAAGTCCGAACGCTTTCATCATAGCAGTATCCGTCGGCATATCGGGAACGGAAGATTCCGTCGTTTCCTGCGCATAAAGCACGCGCGTTTCATAGGTCTCCCCTTTGATATCGCCGTCTTCCGACATCGGCTCAAAGGCTCCAAGCTGTTCTGTATCACGGATATCGAGCGCAAAGCCACCCGTTGCATCTGCCAAAAGATCATCGCCGGGAAGCACTGCTTTTTCTGTTTTTTCCGTGATCGAATCGATATATCTTTCTGCTTCGTCGATATTCTTTTCCACGTCGGTCTTCGTTACGGTACCAAGTCCTGCACGCTCCTCTGCATCAAGGATCTGCTGATGGACCTCATCATAACTGACGGGCTCCGAGGTCTCTGCCGCCGAACCGAGATAACGGTCGAAGAGAACCTTCAGCTCTGCATCGGTCATATCCGATTGGGGTTCATTTTCATCGTGAAGCTTCACTTGCAGCGTTTTTGCCTTGCGTGAGGAGGCAGGAACCATCGTATCCAAATCGTAGGGACGATCATACTCGCCCGTCATGGTAAGCGTTTCTTCAGCAAGCTCTGTACCTTGCTCCTTTTTCGAGCGAGCCGCTTCCGAACGGGTCAAACGGCGGAGCAGATTCTGCGCGTCATTTGCCGACGTTTCTTTTTTTGTCTTTTTATCATTCTTTGACATAGGAAATCCTCCTTTTTATCGATTTTCTTTATGAATGATGCTGTTCGGCAGCTTCAAAAAGAAGGATCGCCGCAGCCGCGGAAACATTCAAGGAATTGACCGCGCCGCGCATCGGAATGGAAACAACAAAATCGCATTTTTCGCGGACAAGACGGGATACGCCCTCACCTTCGCTGCCGAGAACAAGTGCGCACGCACTCTTGAAATCAGCGTTTTTATAATGCACGCCGTCCGCCTCTGCCGCAAAGATCCAAACGCCCATCTCTTTGAGCTCGTCCACAGCGGATGCGATATTGGCGACCTTGGCGATCGGCACGTGAGCCGCCGCGCCTGCAGAGGATTTGAACACAGTCTGACCGATGACGGGGCAATGTCTGCGCGAAACGATCACACCGTGCGCGCCCGCACCGTCAGCGGAGCGGATGATGGCACCGAGATTATGCGGATCCTCTACGCCGTCGCAAACGACGATAAGAGGTGCTTCCCCCTTTTCGCGTGCGATATTCACAAGCTCTTCCACGGTTTTATATTCCACGGAGGAAACGATCGCCGCAACACCTTGATGTGCATTGCCGAGCGCAAGCTCGTCAAGACGTTTCTTGTCCACCTCGGTGATCACGATGCCGCGCTTCTTTGCTTCCGCAAAGATCTTGGTGATCGAGCCTTCACGCTCGCCGCGCTGAATATATAATTTTTCCACATCCTTGCCGCTTTTGATCAGCTCCATGATGGGATTTCTGCCCACGATGACCGTTCCGTCGGTCTCCTGTGCAGGCTTTGCAAAATTTCTTCTTTTATTTTCCATATGTGTACCCATTTCTATTTCAAAAATTTAATACTGCGCAAAAAACGCAAACATCTCCGAAAGATAAAGATCTGCGACAAAGGCTTCGTTGGCTTTATCGGCATAATCGATACGCCATGCACCGTCTTCCTCGTTCAATTTGATCGTCCAAACGGCTTCAAGCATATAATTTTTTTCGATCTCGCCACTTGCAAGCATTTCCGAAACAGCATCGTTTGCGGTCGACGCGGAAACAAGGATCTTCTTTTCCGCAAGCGTTTTTACACGCGCCATATCGGGAAGCTTCACCGAAACGCTGACCGTTTTGGTCCCGTCAGCACCTTCGATCTCCTCACCCATCGTATAGCGGATAAGACCGTAAAGCGAGCGCAAGGTCTCGCGCTCATCCGTACTGATGTCTGAATCATACATACCACGCATACGGGAAAGCGCCGTTTCGGAATCTGCGGTCATACAAGAGAAAAACGCATCCATATCCATATTTTTTATCGCTATCAGAGCGTTTTCCGCAGGATTCATCTGATTTGAGCAAGCCGAGAAGCTCACGACAAAGCAGAGGATCAAGCACACAGAAATCAATCTTTTCAAATACAATCAATCCTTTCTACTCTTATTCCTTATATCGCTATATTTGATAATTATATCATAAGTTTTTGTTTTTGTATACACTTATTTTCCATGATTTTGAAAAAAATTCTCTGAAAATTTGACAAAACTCGGCACACAAGGAGATCGCCGACATAAAAAGAAAACCTCGCATACGCGAGGTTTTCCATAAAAATGTATTTATTTTTTCTTATATGCTTTCTGGTCGCAGTAAACGCAACGGTACACGCCGTGTGTTTCGTCTGCGCAACGGAAAAGCGGAGGAAGCTCCTGCTCCGTTTTGCAAATGCAACGCGGATTTTCACAGGAAAGACCTTCCACGGTCTCGCCGACACGGGGAACGTCAGGCTGGTCCTTTTCGGAAAGAAGCTTGAGGATCAGCGCCATACGGATATATCTGCCGTTTGCCGCCTGCTCGAAATAGCACGCTCTCGGGTCTTCGTCTACCTTGACGGAGATCTCGTTGACACGAGGCAGGGGGTGCATGATGCAAAGGTCAGCCTTTGCGTTTTCGAGCTTATCGGGCGTGAGGATATAACTATCCTTGAGGCGGAGATATTCGTCATAGCTCGAGAAGCGTTCCTGCTGGATACGGGTCATATAGAGGATATCGAGGCTCGGCATTGCCTTTTCAAGATCGTCGATCTCTTCATAGCAGATCTTACCGTCGCCGAGGAATTCATACTTCACGTAACCGGGAAGCTTCAACTCTTCGGGGGAAATGAGAACGAACTTGATGCCGCTGTAACGGGACATCGCCGCGATCAGCGAATGAACGGTTCTGCCAAACTTAAGGTCGCCGCAAAGACCGATGGTGAGGTTATCCAGACTTCCCTTCTTGCGCTTAATGGTCAGAAGGTCGGTAAGGGTCTGGGTGGGGTGGAAATGACCGCCGTCGCCCGCATTGATGATCGGAACGGTTGCCGCCTTTGCCGCAACGAAGGGCGCGCCCTCCTTGGGATGACGCATCGCAATGATATCTGCATATGCGCTGACCATGCGAACGGTATCCGCAACGCTTTCGCCCTTAGAGGCGGAGCTGCTGGTCGAATCGGAAAAACCAAGCACGTTACCGCCAAGGCTCATCATCGCAGATGTGAAGCTGAGACGGGTTCTTGTGGAGGGTTCAAAGAAAAGTGTGCCGAGGATCTTACCCTTGCAGGCATCTGCATATTTCGCGGGATTTGCGATCATATCCTCTGCGGTTTCGATAAGCCCCCAAATATCTTCTGGGGTAAGCTCCAAAATGTCAATCAAATTTCTCATATGGACACTTCCTTTATCTTAGTCTACGAATTCAGCAACGCATCTTTCGTATGCCGCAACGGGGTCAGCCGCCGCGGTGATCGGTCTGCCAACGACGATATAGTCAGAGCCGATTGCCTTTGCGCCTTCGGGCGTGGTGATTCTGGACTGGTCGCCAACGTCGCCGCCTGCGAAACGAACGCCGGGTGTTACGGTGAGGAAGCCCTTACCGCAAACGTCGTGAACCTTGCCTGCTTCAAGAGGAGAGCAAACAACACCGTCAAGACCTGCTTTCTTTGCGTTTGCCGCGTAGTGCATAACGACCTTATCGATGGGTTCGTTGATGAGGAGGTCTTCTTTCATTCTTTCTTCGCTTGTGGAGGTAAGCTGTGTTACCGCGATGAGGATCGGTCTTGTGCCGTCGGGACGGGTCAGACCCTCGAGAGCGGCTTCCATCATAGCGACAGTACCGCTTGCGTGGAGGTTCGTCATATCCACGTCGAGGTGAGAAAGGACCGCCATGGATTTTTTAACGGTATTCGGGATATCGTGAAGCTTGAGGTCGAGGAAGATCTTATGACCTCTTGCTTTGATCTCACGAACGATGGACGGGCCTTCCGCATAGAAAAGCTCCATACCGATCTTCACAAAGGGCTTTCTGCCTGTGAACTTATCCAAAAATGCAAATGTATCTTTCGCGCTCGCAAAGTCGCAAGCGATAATAACGTCTTTTCCCATTATTTGGCTCCATTCTGCCGTCATGGACGGCTGTTTATTTTTTATTTTTGTAGGGGCGACCCTGTGCGGTCTCCCCTACGAATACATATTGCTTAAAGTTATCGAATCTCTTCGTATTCGGGCATTTTAGAGGGGTTCTCGCCCCAATGATTATCCCATATCCAATAAATACGAATCCCGTATTGTGGCACTTCGGCAATCGAGCAAGGATATCCGTCTATCGTAACACCGTTCACTTCGAGGTCATCCAAAAGCCCCCAAACCAAGTTGTCAACGTCTTCTCCGTTTCGAAAGCCTGCATACAGATACGGCTTCGTATGATCGAGAGGTATCTCGGCAGCATATCCAAGAACGTCATAAGAGAGGAAGCTCTCTTTCAGCATCGCACAAGAAACGCTTCCCTTTTGATTTCGAAAAAACACGATCCATTCATCTTCGCCATGCGCCTCCTCATGCAAAAGCTCCATAGGGATCTGCGTTTCCGCATCCCCCTGCGTATTTTCAGAGAGATATTCATAAGGAGAGAGGCTTATTTCGTGTATCACATAACCCGCGATATGCGCGAAAACAGTAACCACGGCAAGAATGATAGCAAAAATTACAAAGGGGCGTAATTTCCTTTTCATGTCGAGATCTCCTCCTCACAAGAACAAGACTCAGTGTGCCGCGCCGATAATATCCGTGAGATTCTTTACGCCGTATTTTTCCATCACGCGAGGAAGATCATGGATGATATCACGGCTCGCAAAGGGATTTACGAGGTTTGCCGCGCCCACTTCGACCGCTGTCGCGCCTGCGAGCATCATTTCGAGAACATCCTCTGCCGTTGCGATACCACCCATGCCGACGATCGGGATCTTGACCGCGTCGTAGACCTGATATACCATACGAATGGCAACGGGCTTGATGGCGGGACCGGAATAACCGCCCGTTTTGTTGGCGATGATGGGTTTCTTACGACGCAGATCGATACGCATACCCATGAGCGTATTGATCAAGCTGACCGCATCCGCCCCCTCCGCTTCACACGCCTTGGCAATGGAAACGATATCGGTTACGTTCGGAGAAAGCTTGATGATAAGAGGCTTTTTGGTAACGGCGCGAACCGCCTTTGTGATCTCGCCTGCTGCTTCTGCCGAAGTACCGAAGCTCATACCGCCGCCGTGTACGTTCGGACAGGAAATATTGACCTCGATCCAGCCGACAGCGTCGACCGCATCGATCTTTTCACATGTATAAACGTATTCTTCCTTGGAAAAGCCGCTGACATTCGCCATAACAGGCTTATGGAAGACTTCGCAAAGCTTCGGAATTTCTTCGGAAATAACCTTTTCCACACCGGGATTCTGAAGACCGACGGCATTGAGCATACCCTCGGGACATTCCGCGATACGCGGCGTGGGATTACCGAAGCGAGGATCCTTGGTCGTACCCTTGAAGGAGAACGTACCGAGGCAGTTGATGTCATAAAGCTCAGCAAATTCATAGCCGAAGCCGAACGTACCGCTGGCAGGAATGACAGGGTTATCGATCTCGATACCGCAAAGATTAACTTTTGTGTTTACCATATCACTTCCTCCTTCTTGAGTACGGGGCCGTCGCGGCAGATACGCTTATTGCCGTATTTTGTCTTACAGGTACAGCCCATGCAAGCACCGAAGCCGCAACCCATGCGTTCTTCAAAGCTGAGCTCACCGCTTGTGTTCGATGCATCGGAAAGCGCTTTGAGCATCGGGATCGGACCGCAAGCATAGAAATACGTATAGTCAAGACCGTCCATCGCATGGGTAACAAAGCCCTTGACACCGCGTGTACCGTCAACGGTCGCAATGCGGACCTCGACACCCATTTCGAGGAATTTTGCTTCATACAGCACGTCCTCTGCAGAAGCGTAGCCGAGGATGACAATGGGCTTTTTGCCCATTGCCACAAGACGCTTGCAAAGACCGTACATAGGGGGCGTACCAACGCCGCCGCCGACGAGCAGAGGTCTTTCGCCCGCGAAATTCATATCGAAGCCGTTGCCGAGTCCGACGAGAATATCGAGCTTACCGCCTGCCGTCATATCTGCCATCTTCTCCGTGCCTTCGCCAACCACCTTATAAAGGATGGTGATGGTTTCCGCATTCCAATCACAAATGGAAATGGGACGGCGGAGATAAAGACCTTCGATCTTAATATTGAGGAACTGTCCGGGCGCGGTAATGGCAGAGGTGTCGCCCGAGAGTACCATTTCGTAAACATCGCGCGCGATCTTTACGTTCGAGAGGATCTCATAAATACCTTGTGTCATATTACACCTCAATCGTTGATGGTGGAAATGCCGAGTGTGGTTTCTTCAAGTACGTCAAGAAGAACTCTTACGGTATCAAGTGCGGTAAAGGTGGTAACGTTGTTTTCCACAGCGCACTGACGGATCGCATGACCATCGGACAAATGCTTGAAGGAGTGGATATCTCTGGTGTTGATGATATAGTTTACATAACCCTGACGGATCGCGGAGAGGATCTCATCACTGCCTTCGCTGATCTTCTTGAGAGCGTGTGTGCGGATGCCGTTTTCCTTGAGGAATTTTGCAGTACCTGCGGTCGCCTGGATATTGAAGCCAAGGTTATAGAAACGGCGGATAAGCGGAAGTGCTTCTTCCTTATCCTTGTCTGCGAGTGTGCAAAGTACGGTGCCGTAGTTCGCTACGTTCATGCCGGAAGCCTTGAGAGCCTTATAAAGCGCACGGGTCATGGTGTTATCATAACCGATCGCTTCACCTGTGGACTTCATTTCGGGGCTGAGGTATGCGTCAAGGCCGCGGAGCTTCGCAAAGGAGAATGCGGGCGCTTTGACGTAGCAACGCTTCTTCTCTTCGGGATAGATGCAGGTGATGCCCTGTTCCTTGAGGGATTTGCCGAGGATCACGAGTGTACCGATATCCGCAAGGCTATAGCCTGTGGATTTGGAAATGAACGGTACGGTTCTGGAGGAACGCGGGTTTACTTCGATGATGAAGACGTTTTCGTCCTTATCTACGATGAACTGAATGTTATAAAGACCGACGATACCGATGCCGATACCGAGCTTCTTGGTATAATCGAGAATGGTGTCTTTTACCTTCTGAGAGATACTGAAGGAGGGATATACGCTGATGGAGTCGCCGGAGTGTACGCCTGTACGTTCAACAAGTTCCATGATACCGGGAACGAATACGTCTACGCCGTCGCATACGGCGTCAACTTCAACTTCCTTACCCTGGATATACTTATCAACGAGTACGGGCTTGTCTTCGTCGATCTCAACGGCAGTTTTGAGGTAGTGGCGAAGCTGTTCTTCGTCCGCAACGATCTGCATTGCACGACCGCCAAGCACGAAGGAAGGACGAACGAGTACGGGATAGCCGACTCTTGCAGCAGCCGCAACGCCGTCTTCGATCTTGGTAACCGCCTGACCTTCAGGCTGAGGAATGTTGAGGCTGCGGAGAACCTTTTCAAAGGCATCTCTGTTTTCTGCTTTTTCGATCGCATCGCAATCTGTACCGATGATCTTCACGCCTCTGTCGCGGAGCGGTTCTGCAAGGTTGATCGCGGTCTGACCGCCGAGAGACGCGATAACGCCGATCGGTTTTTCATAGTTGATGATATTCATAACGTCTTCGACACAGAGAGGCTCGAAATAGAGCTTGTCGGACGTTGTGTAGTCTGTGGAAACGGTTTCGGGGTTGTTGTTGATGATGATCGCTTCATAACCCGAAGCCTTGATGGTCTTGACCGCATGAACGGTGGAATAGTCAAATTCAACACCCTGACCGATACGGATAGGACCGGAGCCGAGAACGATGATCTTTTCCTTATCGGAAACGACGGATTCGTTTTCGTTTTCGTAGGTGGAATAGAAGTACGGAACGTAGCTTGCAAATTCTGCGCCGCAGGTATCGATCATCTTGTATACGGGAACGATATTGTTTGCCATACGAACATTATAAACGTCGATTTCTGCGCATTTCCAAAGCTTTGCGATATATTTATCGGAGAAGCCCATCTTCTTCGCATCCTTGAGGACTTCAACGTCCATAGGTGCTGCTGCAACTGCTTCTTCCATCATGATGATATTCTTGATCTTTTCGATGAAGAGGATATCGATCTTGGTCGCGTCCGCGATTCTGCCGATATCGGTGCCGCGGGAGATGAGCTCTGCGATAGCATAGATACGGTCGTCTGTACCGATCTTGATATAATCCATCATCTGATCTGCGGTCCAATCGTCAAACTTGGACATATAGAGGTGGCAAACGCCGATCTCAAGAGAACGAACCGCCTTGAGAAGACATTCTTCAATGGTTCTGCCAAGGCTCATGACTTCGCCCGTTGCTTTCATCTGGGTGGAAAGCTTGTTGTTGGCATCCGCGAATTTATCGAACGGGAAGCGAGGAAGCTTCGCTACAACATAGTCGAGCGCAGGTTCGCAAGCTGCGGGAGCGTTTGCGAGCATGATCTCATCGAGCGTCATGCCGACAGCGATCTTCGCGGTAACGCGCGCGATCGGGAAACCGCTGGCCTTGGAAGCGAGCGCGGAGGAACGGGATACACGGGGGTTGACCTCGATGAGGTAGTACTGGAAGGAGTGGGGGTCGAGCGCGAACTGTACGTTACAGCCGCCTTCTACCTTGAGCGCACGGATGATCTTGAGTGCGCTTTCACGGAGCATCTGCGCTTCCTTTGCGGTAAGCGTCTGGCAAGGACAAACAACGATGGAGTCGCCTGTATGGATACCGACGGGGTCGATATTTTCCATATTACAGATAGCGATAGCGGTATCGTTGGAGTCGCGCATAACTTCGTATTCGATTTCTTTATAGCCCTTGATGCTCTTTTCAACCAAAACCTCAGTTACGGGAGAGAGCGCAAGACCGGTTTTCAGGAGTTCTCTGCATTCTTCTTCGTTGTCCGCAAAGCCGCCGCCTGTACCGCCGAGGGTAAACGCAGGACGAAGAACGACGGGATAGCCGATCTCTTCAGCCGCCGCAAGACCTTCTTCAACGGTATGTGCGATAAGAGAAGGAAGAACGGGTTCGCCAAGCTCTTCACAGAGCTTTTTGAAGCCTTCTCTGTCTTCGGCGCGTTCGATACTGTCGCTCTTGGTACCGAGAAGCTCAACGCCGCATTCGCGGAGAACGCCTTTCTTTTCGAGCTGCATCGCAAGGTTCAAACCTGTCTGACCGCCGATGCCGGGAACGATCGCGTCGGGACGTTCGTAGCGGAGAATCTTTGCGATATATTCAAGTGTGAGGGGTTCCATGTAGATCTTATCTGCAATGGTGGTATCGGTCATAATGGTCGCAGGGTTGGAGTTACAAAGAACGACCTCATAGCCTTCTTCGCGGAGCGCAAGGCACGCCTGTGTACCTGCATAGTCAAATTCAGCCGCCTGACCGATAACGATCGGACCGGAACCGATAACCAAAATTTTCTTTAAGTCTTGTCTCTTAGGCATATCAAATTTCCTCCTTCTTCATAAGGGCGATAAACTGTTCGTAAGCGCCGAGTCTGCCATTGGGGCCGATAGAAAGCGCGGGATGATACTGAACGGAGAATACCTTATCCTCCTTGCAAGCAAGACCTGCAATCACACCGTCAATAATATCCACGTGGGTAACGGTAAGCTTGGTAGCCTTTACACTTTCAGCATCGATGGCATAGTTATGATTTTGAGAAACAGTTTCGATATTGCCTGTTTCCAGATTTTTCACGGGATGGTTGCCGCCGTGATGACCGAATTTAAGCTTATAGGTCTTAGCGCCATACGCCATACCGATGAGCTCATGACCGAGAGCTGTGCCGAACATCGGAACCTTGCCTGCGATCTTTTTGAGCTCGTCCGCGATGAATGCCACATCCTCAGGTGCACCGGGGCCGCCTGCAACGAGAACGCCATCGGGCTTCATTTTGAGGATCGCTTCCGCAGTCGTATTGTAAGGTACAACGGTTACGTTGCATCCGAGAGAATTGAGCGCATGAACGGTGCTGAGACGAATACCGCAGTCGATCGCAACGACATTGTATTTATGGTTTGCGGTACGCGCATACCATGTCTTTTTGCAGCTTACCTTGGAAACGAGGTCGCAAGCGAGCTCGGTTTCTGCGAGGATCTTCAGCGCTTCTTCCTTGGGGGTGTCGGCAGAGGTGATCAGCGCCTTGCAGCTGCCGTTATCACGGATCTTTCTTGTAAGCTCACGGGTATCAAAGCCCGCGATGCCGGGGATATCATATTCTTCCATAGTCTCCGCGAGCGTTTTTGTGTAGCGGAAGTTGGAAGGGTTGTCGTTGTATTCACGAACGATAAGACCGCCGCAGGTGGGGTTTTTCGATTCGTAGTCTTCATCGGTAATACCATAGTTGCCGATGAGCGGATAGGTCATGAGGACCATCTGACCTGTGTAAGCGGGATCGGAGATGATTTCCTGATAACCGCACATGGATGTGTCGAAGACGAGTTCTGCGACGCGGTCAAGGTTTGCACCGAAGCCGTATCCGTAGTATTCGCTTCCGTCCGCGAGGACGATTTTTCTGTTCATTTGCTTTGCCATACCGTTTTTCCTCCATATATCGTCATTAAACATTTACCGTATACTGTATCGCCTGCAAAGGGCGTTGCGCGTCCCATAGAAAGGAACGTTTCGGGATCGATCTTATAAGCATTTTCCACATCCCAAACGGAGAAGCCGACGTCGGACGTGATGCCGAATCGTTTTCTCGGCGCCTCGGACATGAGGTAAACCAATTTTTCAAGGGGCAGAATGCCCGTTTTCACAAGCTTTGTATAAAGCACGGCGAACGCCGTCTCGAGTCCGACAATGCCCATTGCGCTTTTTTCAAGGCCACGGGATTTTTCGTCCGCGCTGTGCGGCGCGTGGTCGGTTGCGATCATATCGATCGTGCCGTCGAGGATACCCGCGACGAGTGCTTCTCTGTCCGCCTTCGAGCGAAGCGGCGGATTCATTTTGAATCTGCCTTCCTCCTTGAGATCGCTGTCGTCCATCACGAGATAATGCGGACCCGTTTCACAGGTTACGTCAAGACCGCGTGCTTTTGCATCGCGAATGAGCGCCACGCTCTCTTTGGTGGAGATATGGCAAACGTGATATTTGCATCCGATCTCCTCAACGAGCTTAAGATCGCGTTCGATCTGCTTCCATTCGCTCTCGGAGCAGATACCGCGATGGCCGTGTGCCTTCGCGTACTCGCCCGCGTGGATATAACCACCGAAAAGCAAAGAATTATCTTCACAATGCGCCGCGATGATCTTACCGTGTTTTTTTGCGATCTTCATCGCCTCGCGCATCATATCGTCATTTTGCACACCGCGTCCGTCATCGGAGAACGCGATCACATCTGCCGCCATCGCATCCATTTCGGCAAGCTCCTTGCCGAGCTCGCCCATCGTGATGGTGCCGTAGGGGTAAACGGCAATGCCGTCCGTCGCATGGATCAGATCCGTCTGCATCTTCAGATGCTCGGGGGTATCCGGTGTAGGCTTCAGATTCGGCATCGTGCAAACCGCGGTATATCCGCCGTGTGCCGCTGCCGCTCTGCCCGTTTCCATCGTTTCTTTATACGAAAAACCCGGCTCACGAAAATGCACATGCACATCGCAAAAGCCGGGCAAAATAACTACCTTGTTAAGTTCGGAAACGGAAGCGCCGCCGCTTGTCGCGCCGGTCTCAACACAAAGAGTTTTGCCATTAAAAACAGCATTGCGAGTGATCATTTTGCCATTTTCATAAATTGACGCATCTTTGAAAACCGTATTCATCTTTTTATAGTCCTTTCCGTTCAATCCAAAGATTCGGTAAAAGCCGAAAACCTTCGTATTCACATTCAGTTTTATCTTTATAAAATTATATCACAGCGACTGCTATGTGTCAAGAAGTATGGTGAAAAAAATCTCTTTTCCCCACAAAAAGCGGACATACAGATAGCATGTCCGCTTTGAAAATATTTCATTCCAAAATCATATGTAAATCGGCCGCTTATTCACAAAGCTGTTCATAAACCCCGTGGATAAGTTCTTCATATTCAATATTCATGCACATATACGCCATATCCTCCGCCAAAGAAACGTCGATTTTAGAAGAAAGCTTTCCTTTCTTGCTCAAAAGGTTCAATTCAGAAACGATCGTACTCAATTCTTGGTTGTCCGCATAAGATGAAAGCGGAAACAAAGTCATGCACATATTTGCGTATCGAATATTTTCACAATTCCATTCGTGAAACTCATTTTCCTTGTCATATTCATACAAGTTCTCGCTTAATAACAATAAGTTTCCTCTAAACAGTTCATCAATACGCTTCGTTTGAGATTCATATTTTTCCCATATCATCTTACACGAGATTCCCAAAGCGATTGAAACCACCAAAAGGATAGCCGTAATCAAAATCCATATTTTTTTCATAAAAATCTCTTTCGATATCTAATAATTTCACAAAATATGGGTTCGATGGATGATCACCTTCTCCGGTGGAGCACCGCAGTGAAAGCTTGATCAACTTGAAACCATCAAACTCGCATTAACAAAAAACGAAAACTTCTTTGAATTCAAAGAAGTTTTCGTCATTGATGTCAAAACACTTTAATTCCAGAACTGACCGTTTGCAACGAGCGCACTGTCAAGATAACCGATATAGGTATTACCGGTTGCAAGAGTGAGATCATTGCCGAGCGCGTCGATAAGGGTGAGGTTATTACCGTCGGAATACCACTTGATCTGGATAACCTTGCCGTTATGGAAATAATAGCCAAGACCGTTCAAATTCTTGGTTTCAACGAGGGTCATGTAGGGGTCGTTTGCGATGCCTGTTTCTACGCATTCAACGCTTGTGATCAAGGTTACAACGTTTGTGAATGCGAGCTGAGCGCCTGTTTCGGAGTCAACGTGCTTTGCGCCATCCTGATAACGGAGGTACTTGCCTGTTGCAGCGTCGTAAGCAAAGCTTACCTTTTCAGCAGCTGCAGAGCCCTGGCAGGTGAAGCTCAGGTTGATGGTGCTTGCATTGGATGCACCGGTCATATCCTTGGTCGTGCCGTAAGGAACGAACTTGAGAGCCTGCTTTGCATAGCCCTTCATGGTGCCGCCTGCTTTTGCGATGAAGTGAGAGGTGCCGGAATTCAAGAGCGCGCTAAGTGCTGCGGGCTTGAAGATGGTATCATACTTGAGGTCGTAACGATCGCCCCAGTTTGCAATGGTGCCGTATTTTACGCCTGCTTCGGTAGAGGAGAAGAAGTATTCAAACTGTGTATCGATGAAGCCCCAACGGTTGCCGAGACGATCAACAGCGAGCTGATAGAAGTCGTAGTTGTCGGTGTTGGAAGCACCGTGGCACATAAGAACTGCATTGTGATATGTTGCCCAATCAAGGTGATAATCACGACCGGAACGAATGTTGCAAACGGAATCTACAAGTGTATAGTCCGCATAAACAGCAAGGAAACGGGTGATGCCGGGAGCAACGAGTGCTTCATAAAGTACGTCTGCCTGATCGAGACCGGTCTGATTGTCGAGAGCAGTAGCGTTATTGTCTACAACGATCGCAAGCGGACGGAGATTGGAAACGTCGTTTACGGTCGGTTCGCCTGTAAGAGGATTTGTGTATTTGCCTACGGGTGTAACAGGGGTCTGTGTACCGCCTGTCGTGGTCTCTGTAGTGGAAGAGCCTGTCGTGGTTTCAACAGGAGTTTCACCCGTGGTGGTATCTGTGGTTTGGGTAGGAAGAGTTGCAATGGGCGTGCTGTCGGTTGTGGAAGAGCTGCCGGAAGAATCGCATCCGGTGAACATCGCGCACATAGAAACAGCCATTACCGCAGCGAGCGCGGCTGCGACGCGTCTTTTCATGATTTGTTTCATTTTTAACCTCCATATCATTTTTCACAAACGATATACTTTTTCTTTTTCATAAATTTTTCCGAAATCCAGCAATTCATACTCGATTTTTTGGTGTATAGGTATATAGTACCATAAACATATGGAAAAGTCAAATAGATTTTCTGTAAATTTATCGTCAATTTTCGCCAACATCCGATTTTTTTAAGATTTTTTCCAATTTCTTGCGTTTGCGAAGCTCCGCGAAAAAATCGGAAAGAAGTTTGGCGCAAGCATCCTCCATAACACCGCCCACGATCTGGGGCTTATGGTTCAGACCCATCGTGTTCATATCAAAAAGCGTGCCGAAGGCACCTGCCTTTTGGTCGGATGCACCGTAATAGACCGAAACGATGCGGGAATTGACGATCGCTCCCGCGCACATCGGACACGGCTCCAAGGTTACGTAAAGCTCGCAGCGTGTCAGCCGCCAACCGCCAAGCTTTTTACACGCCTTGCGTATTGCCTTGATCTCGGCATGGCAAAGCGCATTTTTGTCAGTTTCTCTCGTATTGTAAGCGCGGGCAATGATCTCTCCGTCGCGCACGATGACCGCACCGACGGGGACCTCTCCCTTTTTTGCGGCAAGCTTCGCCTGCGCGATCGCCGCCTTCATGAACCTTTCTTCCATACGATCACCTCACACGGTGCCGAAAAAGAACTGTACGGCAATCGAAAGAACAAGAAAAACGATGATCGGCACGCCCCAAAACTGAAGAGACGGCAGCGAAGCATCATCGAATTCGTCCGCAAGGATCGCACGGACCGTTTTTTTCAAAAACGGAAGTCCAAAAGCAAGCAGCAGCACACAAGACGCAACCAATATCCGCATAAACAGCGAATATCGAGCAGGCACGTATACGCTAACGGTCTCCGCAAGGAACCAAACCGCATTGGCGGAAATATGAACGCTCGTCGCCGCCATAAGCGAGCCTGTGGCGCAGTAAAGAGAGCCGATCATAAATCCGCAGAAAAACGCAAGAGGAAACTCTTCCAGCGAAAAACGCATCAAGGCAAACACGACGGACGAAATGAGGATCGCCAAAAGCGCACGGTATGCCATCAGCGCACGAAGCACGACGCCGCGAAAGAAGAGCTCCTGCAGGATCGCGGGAATTACAACGGAAGAAAAGAACAAAAGCATAAAACCAAAGAGGGAGCCCGTTTTCTCGACACCCGAGTCTATGATCACAGAGGGGAACACGGAGCTATAAAGCACTTGCACCAAAATGATCGCTCCAAACGTAGAGACCGTCAGCATGGCACTTTCGTTATACCCCAGCGTACGCATCGGCACGGGAAACGGCATCCGAAAATGGAGATACGCCACATAAACGAAAAAGGTCGGCGCAAGGAAAATGGGCAAATACAGAAGAAGCTTCACAAAAAGCGACAGCTCTGACATCCCAAAACGGGAAGACATCCATGCTGAAAGAAAATACAAGATCGCTGAAAGAATCAGTGCAAGCCCAAGAATATCTGAAGCACGGGGGATGTATTTCTTTTTCGGCATATCGTTCCTCCTTTTCCATAACAACGCAACGGCATTTTTCCGCTTATTTTATCATTGTATCATATCATATTGTAAATTTCAACCTAAAAAATATTTTTTTCATGAGAAGTTTTAGAGTCCAGAAGCTTCAAGACCACCACGTCCCCCGAAGGCGCATGGTATGCAATCAAGACACGGCGGTTATGATAATCTGAGAAATTCGGCTTGCCCCAATAGGCAAAAAATACATATCGTGTTTCTGCCTTTACAAACTTCCCTTCCTTGTCTTCGAATTCAACGGAAAAGCTCATCGTCTTATCCGGTCCGGGGCAAGGCTTATCCAACACCACTTCCGTCAGAAAATATTCGTTTTTGCGCCTCAAAATCGTAACGATGCGCGCGCAGTAAAACAAAAGGAACGGCAAAAACACGCAAAGCAAAACGAACACCGATGCCTCGCCTGAAGCAAGCCAAATGAAAAACGCCATACCACCAAAGACGAACAGCATACTTCCCCATAAGATCGCCTTGATACCATAATGGCGCATATCCGCAGAATGAAGAAGCAATTCTTTGATATTTTCATTTTGAGCCATAAAAACACCTCATTTCTGTGCTCATTATAGCATGGCAAGCAAACAATGTCAAGAAAATCATACAAAGTGGGCAACGCCCACTCGAAAATGCTCCCTACCACATCTTTTCGTATATCCAAGCATAATAAAACGGCGAGGTCGATTTTGGCAATTTCTTAGTAAACAAAAGGCTCCCTTGTGTAAAAGGAGCTGTTGAGCGTCAGCGAAACTGAGGGATTGGCACACAAATTTCTAAGCAATACCGCCTCCCCTTACACAGGGGAGGCGGTCAAATGTTTCAAAAAACGATATTATGCCTTTTTGCCGAGCTTGACTTCAACCTTGATGGTCTTGCCTGCTACGGGTGCGATGATATTGCCGTCGATCGCTTCGCCGTCAACGGTGATACCGAGAACATCGGAGCCTTCGCCGTCGCAGATGAAGTGAACGTCGAACGTGCAATCACGCATGACCTTCTTGATGGAGCATTCGTTCCAGCAAAGCGGGATGCAAGGATCGATGCGGAGACCTTCTACCTCGGGGTGCATACCGAAGATAAATTCGATCACGCTCTTGAGCATCCAGGAGCTGGAAGCCGTACGCCAGCTCTGACCGGGAGTGCCCGCTCTGTAACCGGTTTCGGGAGCAAAGTAGGAGTTAAACATTGCGTAAGGCTCGCCGCAGGTCTGACCGATGGTGCCGTCATCGTAGGTCTGATCCCAAGGAAGCATCTTGCGGAGTCCTTCTTCTACGCGGTCGGGACGGCGGAGAATACTGTCAACTGCAAGCTTCCAAGCGGAGGGATGGAGATAGATACCGCCGTTATCCTGTACGCCGGGGAATTTTTCAGCCATGGAGCCGATGTAAGGTCTCTGATAGGAGTATGCGGGATAGGAAAGACGGATACCGATGGGAGTTTCGAGAATCTCTTCTGCCTTATCCATGACAGCCGCGCCTTTTTCCATGCCGGCAAGAACTGCCCAAAGCTGAGGATTCAAGAAGATCTTGCCTTCATCACAATCGGAAGAGCCCATGATGATATCGTCGTCTGTACGAGCGTAGATATAATAACCGCCCTTTTCGTCGTAGCCGTATGCGTCGATCTTCTTTGTCATATCGTCAACACGTTCGAGCGCGAGCTTCGCGTCGTCGTCCTTGCCGAGCATCTTTGCCACTTCCGCAAACATCTTGCCCGCTCTGACCCAAGCGATAGAGAGCCATACGGAAACGCCCTTGCCTTTCAGACCTGCGTTGTTGATACAGTCGTTCCAGTCGCCGCCCCAGATACGAACGAGACCATAGTTGCCCTGGAAGTTATAGAGGAAGTCTACGGAGCGTTTGATATGCTCGTAAACGGAATATGCTTCTTCGGTATCGTTGAATTTCACGGTATCGTAAAGGAGATTCGGATCGCCGAGCTCCTTGATGATGGTGTTTGCCGCGTAGGTCATCCAAACGGTGTTATCTGCGAAGTTATTGTCTTTGATTCTGCCGTCTGCGATGGTACGGGGTGCATAACCGCTCTGATACTGATAGGAGAGAACTCTCTTGAGTCTTTCCCATGCGAGCTTCGGATTGACACAGCCGAGACATTCGCTGTCGCTGGTCATATCGCGGTAGCCGTTATGACGTACACGCGCCCAACGAGAGCCCATGTATGCCGCATATTTCATCCAACCGTTGATCAGGTGGTCGAAATTCTCCCAAGGAGTCTTGATGGCAACACCGCCGAGGTCAGCTTCGATCTTTGCTTTCATCGCTGCAAATTCCGCTTCTGCGCTTTCCGCAGTGATAGAAGTGATGGCATCAAAATTATCCATTTCCACGCCGAGCTGGAAATAAGCGGTCTTGGTTTCGCCGGGAGCAAGTGTGATGGTGTTCTGCAAAGCAAGGCAGAGCTTTTCGGAGTTACAATCGCTGTTCGTGCAGCCGCCGAATTTGCGGAGAGCCGCAGGATGCTGTTCGTCGCCGTAAGGACCGATGAACGCGTTGCGTCTTGCATCAAAGCCCGTGATCTCTTCGGATGCGATCATGTAGCAATAGATCTTTCTGTTGCCCTTGGACCAAAGAGGACGGTAATCCTTTGCAAATACAGCTTTCTTTTCTTCGTTGAAGCCGCCCTGACCAAGGCTGTATGCCTGCGGACGGTATGTACCGTCGACCTCTGTTTTCGCGTAGGAAACGAGGTTCAATGTACGTTCGGTGTCGCCGTTGTTGGTGAGCGTTACGCTCCAGATCTCGCGTCTGCCCTCGTTCGGAACGAAGATGCGAACGGCGCTTGCAATGCCGTTATAGGAAAGGCGAATGGTGGAGAAGCCGTTTACGTGGTCGCAAGCGTAATCGGTGTAGCCGTAGTCAAGAGGAAGACCGAAAAGGCTCCAATGCTTGCCATCTTCCGCAAGGAAAATGTTTCTGTTCGAGAGAAGAAGGATTCTTCTGCCCATGTCGTCCTGACAAAGACCTTCGCCAAAACCGACCTGAGACGTGAATGTTACATATTCATCGTTGAACATGTAGTTATACCAATGACGGGGCGTTTCGGGCTCCGTTACGGTATAGGAATCATCGCTGTTAAAATGTCCGTACCATTTGAATTCTGCCATAGCAAAAAACCAAACCTTTCCGTAAAAATTTTAATTTATATTTTAATTTTTTAATTTACCGATAAGGTATATAATTTTTCGGGTCAACCTTGACGTACGAGCCGTTTCGTTTCACGCGGATCTCAAAATGCAGATGCGTTCCTGCCAAGGGGTCAGACGCAGTGGGCGCGGGGTTGACTCTGCCCGTATTACCGCTGTATCCGATGACCTGACCGCCCGAGACCTTTTGTCCGGCGCTTACCGTCCTGCTTTTCAGATGCGCGTAAAGCGAACGCACGCCGTTTTCGTGCTCGATGACAACAAACGTGCCGTATGTCCAGTTGGCATCGCTTTTCGGGAAATCGCCCTCGTCATATGCATAGATGACCGTACCGCTTTTGACGGCGAGTATCGGGTCGCCGTACCAAACGGCAAAATCCATTGCATAATGTCCGTTCCCGTAGTCCTGAGAAAGGGTGTAACCCTTATTTGCAAGGAACGGCAAGCCGAAGGATTCCTCCTTTTTCGTACCGATGATGACGACCTCCGTCGTCGGCTCGTATACGGTACTTTTTACGAGCTCCCTTGAGGAGATCTCTCCTCTGTAATATTTCACGGCATACACGTTTTCGGTGTAGCCATTCTTACCCGCAGTTTTCACGATGCGCTTACCGTCTTCCACGGTGTTATCGTAGATATACTCCGTCTTGTAAGATACGGTATTCGTTCGCTCTGTTTCGCTTTTTTCCGTCCAAGCAGGCTTTGTTCCGACGGAAATGATCTCGTTTTGCGGCTCAAAGACATTCTCCGAGATGCGTTCTCGAGAGATCTCGATCCCCTTTTCATAGGTAATGAGATAGACCACCTCTGTATAACCGTCAACACCCTTTTGCAAAACAGTCTCTTCGTCATCAAAGCGAGAAGCATCCTTGCGGATCTCGGTATCATAAGGGACGATATCCTCCGTTACCGTTTGACGGTCTTGCGAGATCGTGCTCTTTGTGCCGATGACAACGATCCTATTGACAGGCTTTTTGGTAACGGTCTCCGTAACGGAGGCGTCAAGCGCCACACCGTCCTCATAGGTCGTAACCGTTACGCGAAGAAGCTCGCCGACCTCTCCGTCTCTCTTGATGCGCCGTGTGCCGGCGTAATAAAGGCTACTGTATTCATAAACCGTTTCATACGGGATCTGCTCAGTCTCCTCGATGCGCTCCGTATGGATGACAGGCTCAGGCTTCGGAGCTTGCGTCGTGGTCTCCGTCGCCTCCGCAACGGGCTCTTCGGTCGGCATGGTCGTTTGCGCCGTCGTTTCGATAGGTGCTGTGGTGTGCGGCGTGGTTTGCACGGAAAATACATCGGATGATTTCTGCGTTTCGGTGAGATATGTAGTCTCCAAAGCCGTTGTCGGCATTTCGGGAAGCTCTCCCTGCTCTGCACAGCTCACAAAGCTCATGACCGTCGCCGCAGCAAGCGCGGAAACAAGAACGATCTTCGTATTTCTTCTTTCAAAATGATGATGTTTTTTCATTGGTAAGTTCTCCTTAATTTTCAAGATGACACAAGTATACCCTATGAAACTCTTACCAATCAATGCAAAATCCTTGGAAAGAGAGGGATATCTTACCGACTTGCTTCATTTTGAAATAATAAAAACGCCCAAACACATCATCGATTTTGAATTTTTTATGAAGTTTTTCGGAAAATCATTCCATACACTTTTATTATATATGATTTCCAAAAAGATTTCAACATGAATTTTCGATTCCCACAAAAAAATTCCCGATTTTCATCGGGAATTTTTTAATATTCATCATGTGATCACGAAAAGGTAACCGATTTCGCCCATTTTACAAAGGTTTCTTCGTTTTCCGCATACATATCGGCATCGCACGCAAACTGGATCGCCCAGAAAGCATCTCCGCTCTTATACATAGCAGAAAAATATGCGTAGGTAACGCCGCTTTCTTCGTCCTTGTAGGTGTATTCCATAACAGGCATACCGTCAACGTCCTTGAGCGTGGGGTTCTGCGCAGCATTTGCCTCCAAGGTAAGCTCCGCATAATAGTCAAGACTCCAATCCTCAACGCCCTCTGCCAGCGTAAACGCTTCCTTCAGACAAAAAACAGCAACGTCTGCGGAATCAAAGCAGATGGTGAAGCCTTCAAAGGAAGCTTCCTTAAAATTCTCGGTGAGCGTAATGCTCATGCCATCGTGTGTATACGTTTTTTCATTTCCCTCAAATCCGCTCTTCAAGCAGGACGTCATGGAAAAGAGCATCACAAACGCCAAAGTAAAAGCCAAAATTTTTTTCATACGGAAAGATCCCCTTTCTGATTTGTATTTGCTGATAGTATCAGGGAGTCCGCAACGGGACTCCCTACGAATCGATCATCGATTATTTGAGAGCAGCCACAGCATTGTCATATGCCGTCTTTGCTTCGTCTGCGCTGAGCGCACCCGTGTAGATCTTCGCGTCAACCATGGTCATCGCGGGTGTCGGGAAGTCGCCACCCTTGCCGTCCTTCAAAACGTCGTTGCCGAGAGAGAATTTGTTATAGGAAGAGCCGTCGCCCGCAAGGAATGCGCCCTTCAAATTCTTGCTTTCTGCCAGAACACCGTTGATATAGATGCACTGCTTGTTGTTTGCGTAATCGTAAACCGCAACAACGTGAACGAGCTCTGTGGTGGAGGAAACTTCTTTTGCGTAAACGCTGTCGTTGTACTTGCCGCCCGTAATACCGGTGATGAAGTAAGGCTTGCCGGTCTTATCCTCTGCAAGTCCCCAGCCGCCGGACTGTGTACCGCAGACAACGCCTTGGATGCTGCCTTTTTTATTCATCACGTAGAATGCTTCCACGGAGAAATTCTTCATGGCAAAGGCTTCTACGTCGGAAGCGCTTGTGAGCTTATCGAATGTGCAAAGCGCGGACTGACCCTCGCTCGTAACGACGAGCGCGTCAACGGTCGCGGTCTTGCCGTTATGCGTAACGGTCGCTTTCTGTGCGGAAGCGGTATTCTGAACGGATACGTTGCCCTTTACGTCAACGACCTTACCGTCTGCGAAATCGAAATCCGCATATACCTCGACCTTAGCCGCGGTATTTTCCTGTGTACCTGTTTCGCCGCCTTCTTCGCCGACAACGAATTTATAGGTGATGGTCTCGCTGGAAGCGCCCCAAGAGTCGTATGCGGTGAGCGTTACTTCACATTCCGTGCCGATCTTAAGATGGCCGATCACGAGTTCAAGCTCTTTCTTCATATCCGCGGGGTCGCCGTGGCGATAGAAGTCCGCAAGGATCTTTGCTTCCTTGAGCACTCTGCCGTCAGACAATCTGACGAGTTTGAGCGCGTAGTGATGTGCAAATTCATCGTCTTCCGCAGCCGCGAATTTGAGTATTACGTGCTGACTGCCTGCCGAATTGACATTGCCCATAACGGCTTTGATCTCGGAGATGGTGGGAGCTTCGTTGTTTTCTTCGGAGCCTCTGTCATGTGTATAAGCGGTGAGGTGAGAACCGTCAGCGGTGGGATGGGAAATGAGCCAATCTTCACCGATGGTGCCATTGTTGTAAAAGTCCATACGGGTAACTCTCATATTGCCGTTTTCGTCAAGCTGAACGAGAAGACCTTGAGAATATTCCGCGCAGTCTCTCATAACGGTTGCGGAGGACATATTTTCATATCCGCCGTTTTCGATCGCCATATAGGTAACGGAAGCACAGCCCATCGAGGTGAACGCGGTCTGCATGATGCTTCTGGGGTCGTTCAGCGGGAAGTGAACGTGTCCGCCAAAGGTAACGACCTGATTGTATTTTTCAAGAATGGGGGTAAGATCCTTGGTATACCAACGGTGGTTACCTGTAAGAAGGTCGCTGCCGTAAGTCGTGCCGTAGATCATCGGGTGTGTACTGATAAAAACAAAATGGTCGGGATTTTCCGTTGTGATATCCGCAAGGGTCTTATCGAGCCAAGCCTTTGCTTCTGCGGAATAGAGAACGCCGCCGTCATCGTAACCGATGTATTCATCGTCGATGGGGTTGATACAAATGAAATGATAGTTATTGATTACAGTATGTGTGCAACCGATGGAAAGGTCGCTGGTTTCTGCATCGTATGTACGGTAAGCATCGCCGAAGATCTGATAGAATGCTTCCATATCCAAATCCTCGTAGGTATAACCTGCATGGCAGTTTACGTCGTGATTACCGAGAGAGAAGATAAGCGGGATCTTGGTAACGTCGATGACTTCCTCATACGCGCCCTTAAATTCCTTGACTTCCTGTGTTTTTGCACTCTGAACAAGGTCGCCTGCAAAGAATACAGCATCAAGGTCGTCCCCTGTCTCATCTGCATAAGCAATGAGCTGACGAAGTGCTGTCTTGAATTTGCCGAGCGTATCGATACCGCTGTATTTATGCTGCGTATCGGAAAGCGCCGCAAAGGAAAGAACGATCTTATCCTCATTGAAAATCTTTGTGGGGTCAACCGTGGGAGTAACGGGCTTCTCTGTGGTGGTTTCCTGAGGTGTGGTTACTTCCGTTGTAGATTCGGCTGTGGTGGTTTCTGTGGTCTGGTTTGCTGTGGTTTCTGTGGTTTGCACGCTGGGCACCTCCGTTGTGGTATTGTCGGGAGTGGACTCCGCGGGTTTATCTCCGCACGCCGCAAGACCTATGAGCATTGTCGCCGCAAGGAGAAAAGCAATGAGTTTTTTCATACAGTGTCCTTTCCATCTGTTTTTTAGAAAACAGATATAAAACATATAGTTTCTCTTATAGATTATACCAAATTTTACATTTTCGTCAAGAAGAATAAACAAATGTCGAAGAAAAATTTTCTTCATGTTTTTTGTGAATTCTGAACAAAGACAAAATTCGAACCGCAGTTGAGTTCCTCTCAAAAAGTGCGTTATTGCAAATTTCCACGACCTATGATACAATATAGACAGAAAGAAAAAGCGCGCTGACTTCTTAAAATCCATTAAGGAGATGATATCATAATGAAACACATCGGACAAAAGATAAAAGAGCTTCGTAAGAAAAACGATATGACCCAAGAAAAACTCGCAGATTACCTTTTCGTATCCTATCAAGCCGTTTCCAAATGGGAAACGGGCGCGGCATCCCCCGACCTTTCCCTCATCGTCCCTCTCGCTAAAATCCTGCACGTTACGACCGACGAGCTTTTCAATCTTGACACCGACCAGATTGACCCGCGAAGAAAAGAACTGGACGATCTTTTCGATTCCACATGGAAAAGCGGCGATATGAAGGTCCGTTATGAGACTGCCCTTGCGCGATGCACCGAATATCCGGGAGATTTCAAATATCTTCTCGACCTTGCCGAAGCGGAGGAGCATTACACCTATCACCACTTGGAAAGCGACCCGCAAATGCAAAAGGAGTTTTTCGAGCGCTCCGTCAAGCATTGCGAAATGATCTTGGAGGATTGCACAGATCAAACGCTCCGCGATAACGCCATCGAACAGCTCGTTTCCGTCCTGCCCGAGCTCGGTAGACACGAGGAAGCCGTCGCCTATGCCCGTCAGCATCCGCGTGCAAATGACTTGCTCATAAACTGCTTGACAGGAGAAGAGGGCAAAAAACACCGCCAAGCTATGCTTTTTCATAAGATCACAGACGTGCTTCTCCTTTTAGACCGCACTCTGCCTGCGCTCGAAGCAAAAGAAAAGATCATTCAAGCGCTCATTCCCGACGGAAATTATCTCTATTGGCACGATTGGCTCACGGGGAACGATATTTGGAAAGCACAACATTTCGTGCGCCGCGGCGAAAACGCAGAAGCCTTCGCGCTTCTCCGCTCCGCTAAAAACCATATGCGCGAATATGAGAAAGTTCTCCACAAGAATACGCCCAGCGCCTACACCGCACCTTTGCTAAACCGCCTCACCTATGACCCGAACAACGTAACAAACTTCGGCACCAATACCCCAAGCGAGAACTTTCTCGCATATCTTTCCATGCCCGTCTTCGATAAAATACGCGAAACGGAAGAATTTCAGAAGATCATTAGGTTATAAACACAAAAAAGCGGCGAGATCGCCGCTTTTTCTATGTTCCAAATATTAGTCCTGGAGGCTCTTTACGATACCGTCTGCCCAAGCCTTGAAATCTGCCATTTCGTCATCCTTAACACCGGTAAGGAAAGGAAGCGCGCTCTTCTTAACTTTCTTTACGTCCAAAACGGTAGCGCCGCCTTCTGCAACAAGCGCTTTGATCTCTTCGATGGTGGAATCAGCCGCGTCGGTAAAGATCGCAACATTCAAAACCTTATCTCTGTTAAGTCCGCGGAGGAAAAGAGAAAGAGAAGAATCGATATATTTACCTGTGGAGATACCTGCAAAAAGGAGACGTTCTCTGCTGCAATCGTATGCGGGCGGAATCTTGTCTGCTTTCTGTCCGTATTCTGCGGAAAGTGCATTTGTAAAGGTAACGATCTTACCTTTCTCGGGATAGTGAAGAATTTTCATTTTCATTGCCATGATGGTAAATTCCTTTCTTTATCAAAAAATATTTTACCTATACAGTATACCATAAAAAAATCAATTTGCGTACAGATTTTTGAAAATTTTCGCCAAGTGCCTTACGAAAAAAATCGGATTTTCTTGTGCAAAAGGGACAAAAACGGCGAGTCGCTACTTTCCTCATCATGCATATTCTTCGATCGCATCCGTGAAAAACTGTGCAAGCGTTTCCCATTCCTCCATGATCTCGGGTGCTTCATGACTAAAGCGAACCACCTTACCATCCTTCAGATAAAGAACATGGTCTCCGTCGGGACACCATGCGATCACAACGCCATCGGGCTTTTGCTCCAAAAGCTCTTCCCTTTCCAGTTTCTCATAAAACGCCTCAGTCATCGCCTTTGCTTTTTCGCAGGGCAGAAACTCGTATTCATCCGAAAGCGAACCGCCATCGGCAATGAAATAATACGGTGCAAGCGGCGCAAAAGCCGTCTCTGCAAGAGATTCGTTCAACTCTTTTTTCATGCGCTTACCAAAAGAATCTTTGTTGTCCGTCTTGGTTTTTCGCAAAAGAGAAAGTGCTTGCTTTTCCGTTGCTTTATGCGTCGGTCTGTTCTTTTTGGCGAGCTTTTCCGCCTCCTTTTGCATTTCGATAAAATGCTCAAGCTCGGGCTTTGGCATCCGCTCTGTCAGAGTTTCCTTATATCCGCTCGGAATCTCATCATAAACATAAACAGGACTCAAATTTTTTCGTGCGATCAGCTTATCTCGCATCATTTCTTCCGCCCTGTCTTTTCGAACAAGAAGCGTTTTGATCCGATTGCGCCCTCCGCCCGGTATCGAGTCGCTATAGCAAAGGCAAAAGCCCTCCCTCGGCATCGCCGCTGCGGGATAGCAGATCGGAATGTTGACCTGCAAATCATAAAAAGTCTCTGCAAGCCTTGGTAGCATACCGCCAAGAGCCTCCATTTGCCGATATGCTTCGCCATCCTTGCTTCTGTCCGCCTTACGCCATGTATCATAGCAAGTAAAATACGCCTTTTCACCAAAATGAGACAAATTTACCTTAGGATAGAAGAAATAATACGCCTCGGAAGCATAGCGCCCCACATCTCGCACAGGACAGTATTCCGCTTCCAGCCACGGATACGCCATAAGCTTTTCCTTTGCTCTTTCGGAAACGATATGCGGCTCATGATACAATTCCAAGATCGGCTGATTTTTACACTTATATGCCGTAATGGCACAAACATCTAGCCGCCACCCCTTTTCAAAACGGTCATCATAATGATACGTTGTGTCAGGAACTTCAGGCAGACGAAGCGCATACCAATCGGTCTCGAAATCCGCAAAGTCGCGCCCATAATCACCGCGCACCTTCCACCCATCCTCTCTGCAAAACGCCTCGATCTTCTGCAAGATCGCTTCCGCATCCGGGGAATGCAAATCAAGCGTGCTCCAACCGACACAGTCGCATTTCATGCCGAGAGAATGGACGAAATCGATATTTTTTTGATAATACTCCTGCTCAAATCGATTATTTTCATCCAAAGGATCCAAGATCCACGAAATATGCTCTATCAGCTTCATCTTCATCCCATCCTTTCAGCCTTGCTTCATTTATTTTTTATTCGCTCCACATCAAGCCTTCTTCGTCAACTTAAAAACAAAAAAGCATCCGAACAAAATTCAGATGCTTTTTCTTGGTGAAACGTTCGATTGGATGTCCGAACTATTAGCCATATTTTCAATTTCATCGGATGTGGGAATATTGATTGGCTTATCATCGAAGGTAAGAATCAGCTTAATGTAATCATCGTAAACGAATATAGCCTTGACAAGTCCGTCAATCAAACGTTCCTTATTTTTCTCAAACCTCAAATCGAGGTTGCGGAATTTGTTGAGGGTGAAGATGATGAACTCCTTCGTTATCTTCGGTCTCTTGGCTTCCTCCAGCTTGATGTTCAAGATGATTTTCTCCTCCTCCGCCTCAAGCTCTTCCAAACGGGATTTGGTGGAACGAGTAACCACACCTTTCTCGATAGCCTTCATAATGTTGTCGATGGAATCCCGAACATCCTTCAGCTGAGCCTCAAGGGCGAGAACCATTTCGTTATCCTCATCCAAAAGAGCCATTACGTCATCCGCCATTTTGCTGACAAGCTTATCGTTATTCAGCCATGCGGATATTTCCTCAATCACCTTATCCTCAATCCAATCCTTTCGAATTGCCTTGCGGTCACATTCGTGCCGTTTGGCACTGGCGCATTTGTAATAGCGGTATATCGTGCCGTTAGGTTTGTTAGCGCCGTCACCTACAAACATCGATTGGCACGTTCCGCAGAACAGCTTTGTAGTCAGCAGATATCTCTCGGGAGCTTTCGCCTTGCCCGTTGCGTGCTTGTTTTGTTTCATACGAATGGCAACCCTTTCAAAAATGTCTTTGGAAACAATAGGAGGGATGGCGTTAGGAACTACGATCTCCTTGTATGCATACTCGCCAATATATCTGCGATTGGCAAATATACGTGCGAGGGAGTTTTTATTAAAGCGGTTGCCCTTGGACGTGCGGATGCCTCTTGCATTCAGGTCTTCAACAATATCGGTGATGGACTCACCACCTGCATATCTGCGGAACATCTCGATTACAAGCGGAGCTTTCTCGGGATCGGGTTGATAATGCTGTTCTTCGTCTATCATATAGCCGAAAGGAATATTGCCACCGTTAAAACGGCATTTGAGCGCATTCTCGGTCATACCACGGGATACCTTTTCAGCCAGATCAGCGGAGTAGTATTCCGCCATACCTTCAAGCACCGACTCAAGAATGATGCCCTCTGCTCCCTCGGAGATAGACTCAGTAGCGGAAACAACCTTTACATCGTTCTTACGCAGCATCGCTTTATACTTTGCCGAATCGTAACGGTTGCGAGAGAATCGGTCGAGTTTCCATACGATAACAACATCAAAACCCTTCTTTGCGCTATCCTTGATCATACGCTGAAACTCCGGACGGTTATCGGTCTTTGCTGAGTAGGCCCTGTCAATATACGTTCCGACAATATCAATGCCATTCTTTTGAGCATACGCCGTGTTCTCGCGAATCTGACCTTCAATCGATTCCTCGCGCTGATTGTCTGAGGAATAGCGTGCATAAATAACGCCTTGCATCAATTCATCTCCCTTCTGCTTTGAGTGTGCCCATTATACCATAGAAATCTGGAAAAGTCAAGAAAAACTCCAAAAATATTATATATAAATTTCAAAAGACACAACTTCCTTGTATTAAATGTCAAGATTTGCACCGCAGTAAGCTAAAGAAAAGACTCGTAGAAAAAGTTGGTTTTATTTTCGAAAAAGGTCTGGACTTTATCCTCCTTCTGTGATATTGTTGTGTGCTGACAGGAGGTACAGCAAATGAAAAGTATGATAAAAGAGCTATGGCACGGAAATATCAATCCGCAAGAGGATAGTAGAAACAACTCCCCGGAAATGAAAGAGCTTATGGAATACATGGCAAGGCATCATGATGACCTGCTCAAATCAATGACGGACGAGCAGAAAGAGATATTTGAAAAATTTGAGGACTGCTGGGGCGAATACGCAAGCTACGCAGAGGAAGCTATCTTCGAATACGCCTTCCGCCTTGGAGCGAGGTTAGTAATGGAGGTGCAAAAGGACAGCGAGGAATAGCAAATCATTATAGATTAACAGCCTTCGTTCCGAAAGTGGCGAGGGCTATTTTAATGTCAAGAACAAAAAAGTTATCGGCAAACATTAAAAACATATTGACAAACATAAATTTTCGTGTTATAATATTCAATGTTAAGCCAAAACACATTTTTTATTTGGAGGATCAAAGCAATGAAAAAACTTAACACGCTTGGTAAGGTCATTACAAAAATTTTAGAGGTGTTCCATTGGGTTGGAGTGGCTCTAATGTTA
>JBGVLA010000099.1:0-5461 GCA_045124015.1 Eubacteriales bacterium
ACCGTGAACACCACCATTCGCCGGACCGAGGTTCACGCCTTCATAAAGCTCCTGCGCGACCTTCATCGTGCGTTTGGAATGAAAGCCGAAACGACGGGATGCCACCTGCTGAAGGCTTGAGGTTTCAAACGGAGGCTCTGGGCTTTTGTTTTTCTTGGAGCTTTTGGTCGTTTTGACGGAAAATTCAGATTCCTTGCAAGCGTCTACGATCTTTTGTGTATCTTCGCCGTTTGTAAGCTCGATCTTACCGTTTTCATCGCCGTGGAATTTGGTTTTGACCTTTTGGTTTTTGGAAAGTCCCAAAACGGCTTCGATCGTCCAATATTCCTTGGGAACGAATTTTTCGATCTCCGCATCGCGTTCTACGATGATCCTCGTCGCAACGGATTGTACGCGGCCTGCGGAAAGTCCGCTCTTGACCGTTTTCCAAAGATAGGGGCTGATCTTATATCCCACGATGCGGTCGAGGATTCGACGCGCCTGCTGAGAGTTGACGAGATTCATATCGATGGGATGCGGTTCCTCGATACCGCTTTGTACGGTCTTTTTGGTGATCTCATTGAACGCAACGCGATATGCGTTTTCGGGTTCAATGCCGAGGACGGTCGCGAGATGCCACGCGATGGCTTCCCCTTCTCGGTCAGGGTCAGTTGCGATATATACTTTATCTGCGTTCTTTGCTTCCTTTTTCATTTCCGCAATGAGCGCGCTTTTGCCTTGGATGTTGATATATTTTACCTTGAAATTGTCCTCCGGGTCGACGCCGAGACGGCTTTTCGGCAGATCTCTGACATGACCCTTGCAAGAAATGACTTTATAATTGCTGCCAAGATAAGAGTTGACGGTGGCAACCTTACCGGGGGATTCCAATATCACTAAATTTTTATGCTTCTTATTTTCCTGCATAATCTTTCAGAACTCCTTCAATCTAATCTTCGTTTTTATTCACACAAATTTTATTATATATCCAAACCAAGGGATTTGTCAAGGGTGAATTCTTCTGGGAAGGGGGGTATGGGTAACGAATTTAAGGAATTGTTTTTGTTTATTTTTTATACTTTTGTGATTTTCTTCTATACAAACAACATATAAGTACTTTTCTGCACGAACAAAAAGTACGAAAAGAAAAATCAAATCGGCTTGAAGCTTCCTCCGGGAAGCGCTTCAATATAGCCGCCGATCTCCAGCATCGTCAAAACGCTGAGAAGCTCACCGACGGTCATAGGCGTTCCCATTTTCGCGGAAACTGCCCCTGCAATCTCCTCTGCCGACATTGCGTCTTCCATAACGGAGACCACTAGCGCTTCCGTTTCGGAAAGACCCGCGGTATCGATCTCCTTTTTCTGTTTTTTCGGCGCCGCAGAGACGATCTCTTCTTCCGTGATCTTGATCTTGGGCGCTTTTTTGCGTGTATAGCGCTCGGGAGATGCCACGTCTCGCATTGCAGAGACCGCCTCGTCCACCTTGGCGCGTCTGCCTGCCATGATCAGTCTTTCTGTAAAGATTCTATGCGGATATAGAAGCTCGTATTCATCCAAAACGTCTAAAGCAGAAGTTACGAGCTTCGCACCGTTTTGGATCAGCATATTCGCACCCGAAGCAAGCGCATCGTTTGCATTTCCGGGATATGCAAAAATATCGCGGCCTTGACGTCCGGCATCGCGTGCGGTAATGAGCGAGCCGCTCTTCATATCCGCTTCCACAACGACAGTGCCCTGCGAAAGTCCTGCAATGATGCGGTTTCGAATCGGGAAATTTTTGCCGTTCGGGTCTGTTCCCGGGGCAAATTCCGTCAGCACCGTACCCTTTTCGGCGATTCTTTCCATCAGATCTTTGTTTTCGGGCGGATATGCGCGGTCGATCCCGCAACCGAGCACGGCGATCGTATGACCGCCTGCATCCAATGCACCGGTTTGCGCTGCAGCATCGATACCAAGCGCCATACCCGAAACGACGATCGCTCCTGCATCCGCAAGGTCATAACCGAGACGGTACGCATTTTCAGCGCCATGCTTACTGCATTTTCTCGTGCCAACACAAGAGATCAGCACGTTATCATCGATATCGGGCACACGTCCGCGATAATACAAAACGAGCGGTTTGGCATGAATGGCACGCAAGCGGTCGGGATAGATCTCGCTTTCCAACGTCATAATGCCCACGTTCATGCGCTCGCAATACGTGAGAATCTTCCCTGCATGGGTCAGATCACGGTCAAGAAGTGCCGTTGCAATATTTTGATCGATGCCCTCCACGGAAAGAAGTGCATCCGCGCTCGCTTCAAAAATCGCCTTCGGCGTTCCAAACTGCGCGAGCAGATACGAGCCAAGCTCGCTCCCCGCTCCGCAACGCAGAGAAAGCCATATCCAATACATCAAATGATTCATGTGATACTCCTTATTGCAAGCGTACTCTGGCGGCTTCCCACATGACGACGCCCGATGCGACCGCCGCATTGAGCGATTCGGGACCCTCGCTCATGGGAATGATGACACTGCCCGTACAAGCGTCCAGTACGGCTTGCGATACGCCGTGTCCCTCGTTTCCGATGACAAAGCCCACTTTTCCCGTAAAATCGACACTTCGAATATCCTTGGAGCGTGCATCGAGCGCCGTTGCATAGATACGGAAGCCCTCCTCACGCAAGCGCAGGACTTCATTTGCGAGATCGTCTGCACGGCGCACGTCCATGCGGAAGATCGAACCCATACAAGCGCGGACGGTTTTGGGATTATAGAGGTCAGCGCTTCCCGTACCCGCATAGATAACGTCTACGCCAAACGCATCTGCCGAACGAAGCACCGCACCGAAGTTTCCCGGGTCAGCAACGCCGTCAAGGAGCACGACGAAGGAAGCTTCTCCTGCGGTCTTCGGCTTATAATACGCACAAACGCAGAAAACACCCTGCGGTGCGTTCTCAAAGGAAAGCTTTTCATAGACCGTGTCGCTGACGAGAACAAGGAGCTTTTCGTCGATACCGTCAAAATCCGAGCGGTATTTGTCATATGCCGTTTCCGTTACAAAAATCTGCTTAAAATCTGCTCCTGCCTTCTTGGCTTCACGAAATAATTTGATGCCCTCAAAAGCAAAGGTGCCTGTGCGTTCTCTGTATTTTTTATCGGAAAGCTTCGCTGCGGAGACGACGGTGCTGTTATTTTTGCTTGTAATGAGTTCCATATTGACTCCTTTTTTGCGGGCGACTACATAGAGTCGCTCTTATACAAATATAAATTGATGAAATGGGGGAAAGAACGCAAAAACCAAAGCGGAAACGCTTTGGTTTTTGGTATATGTTTTTATAAATTAAAGTGCTGCTTTTGCGGTTTCGCAAAGAGTTGCGAAAGCTTCCTTGTCGTTTACTGCGAGTTCAGCGAGCATCTTACGGTTGAGGTTGATGCCTGCTCTCTTGAGACCGCACATAAATCTGGAATAGTTGAGACCATTAACCTTTGCCTGAGCAGAGATTCTGGTGATCCAGAGAGAACGGAAATCTCTCTTCTTCATCTTACGGCCAGCGAAAGCGTAGTTACCGCTCTTCATTACGGCCTGTTTAGCCATCTTGAAGTGCTTGGATTTTGCGCCCCAGTAACCTTTTGCGAGCTTGAGAACTTTATTTCTTCTTTTACGCGCCATCATAGCGCCCTTAACTCTTGCCATTTTTGTATTCCTCCTGTAAACCTTGAATTATTTGTTGGGGATGAGAGCCTTGATTGTATCTGTGAAGGATTCACTGAGATACGCATTGCGACGAAGCTGTCTCTTACGCTTCGGTGTCTTGACGCCGAGTTTATGACGGCGGTTAGAGGAATTCATTTTTACCTTACCGGTTTTGGTGATAGAAAATCTTTTGGCTGTAGCCTTATGTGTCTTGATTTTTGCCATTTTGGGATTCTTCCTTTCAAAATATTTCTTGTCCCGAGCAGAGATTACTGCTTGATGGGAGATAAAAACAATGTGAGATTGCGTCCTTCGAGAACGGGTTTTTTATCGATCTGCGCGCATTCGGATGCGGCCTCAGCAAAGCGCATGACAATATCCATACCAAGTTCTGTGTGGCGCATTTCGCGGCCTTTGAATCTTACGCAAACCTTGACCTTATTGCCATCCTTCAAAAAGCGGAAAGCATGATTGAGTTTTGTCTGAAAATCATGTTCGCCGATGCTGCAAGAGAGCTGAATTTCTTTGACTTCAACGACCTGCTGCTTCTTTTTGGCTTCTTTTTCGCGTTTTTCCTGCTCAAAGCGGAATTTTCCGTAATCCATGATACGGCACACGGGCGGTTCTGCCTTCGGTGCGATCATGACGAGATCGAGTCCTTTTTCGATGGAAAGATTTTGTGCTTCATCAATGGAAACGATACCGAGCTGTTCGCCCTCCTCGCCCACAAGTCTGACCTTGGGTACGGTAATTTCCTCATTGATCATATGTTCCTGCTTGCTGATATGCGGCACCTCCAATTAGAAAAAATAATGCGGAAAACCGAATCCGGTTCTCCGCATAAATATCCCAAAGAATGGAGCGCCAAGCGCCCACGATGAGTTACCTATTAACCCGAGCGCCTTTTGCACTGCAAGGTGAGAACGGAGAACGTTCTTCTTTGTTTTACCGTAAAATTATATCATACGGAAAACGAAATGTCAATAGGTTTTTTGTTATTTTTTCAAAATATCCTCGCAAAAATCGATTTTTTGCGGATCAAGGGCGATCGTTTTGCCCTTCATATAGTTGAGAATCGTGCTTGCATCGTCCTCGAAACGCAGCTTATACGAGCAAAGCGCTTGACGGTATTTGCCTGCTTCCCTGTCGGCGCGGTTTTCCGCATATTTACCATCGCCAATAAGAGGATGTCCGATGCTTGCCATATGGGCGCGGATCTGATGCGTTCTGCCCGTTACAAGCTCGACCTCAAGGAGTGCTTCCTCGCCTCTCGTACCGATGACCTCGTATTTCGTGATGATATGCTTCCATTCCTCGCCTGCCTTTTTGCCCTTTGGCAAGGCCTTGGAGACTTCTACCTTATTGCTTGCGCTATCCTTATGCAGATAGCCCTCAAGGGTCGCTTTTTTCTGCGCGGGGATGCCGTGAACGCGGCAAAGATAGAACTTTGATATGGTCCTTTCCTTGATCTTTTCGTTCATCACGCGCAAGGTCTCCGCATTTTTTGCCGCGATGACAAGTCCTCGCGTATTGCGGTCGATGCGATTGCAAAGCGCAGGTGCGAAGGACATTTCATCCTCGGGGCGATATTCGCCCTTTTGCCAAAGATAGGCTTTGACGTGTTCGATCAGGGTATTTTTTTCGCCTGCCTCGTCGCTGTGAGAAAGCATACCGACGGGTTTATCGCAAACGAGAAGATTTTCGTCTTCATACACGACCCCAAAGGAAGGCTTGATATTTTGATACAAATTGTCCGACTGCTCACGCGCCAAAAAATCGGGTGGGAGAAAAAGCTCCACAGTGT
>JBGVLA010000100.1:0-9872 GCA_045124015.1 Eubacteriales bacterium
TGCAATGTTTCAGTTTTGTATATAGATAATTTACCATATTTCCGATAACAAGTCAACGAAAGAATGATAAAAAAGATGAATTTTTTCAGAAAAATCTGTTTTTTATAAAAAAATAGCGAAATCCCCCTTGAAAACCACTAAATATAGTGCTATAATGAAATGTACTCGAAAATAATGCACTTGCAGACTGCGAGTCATAATAATAAATCGATTGGAGATATTGAAATTATGCTTACATCTGTTGTCGGAATCAACTGGGGCGACGAAGGCAAGGGCCGTATGGTCGATTTGCTCGCCGAAAAGAGCGATATCGTTTGCCGTTATCAGGGCGGTAACAACGCAGGACACACCGTTATCAACGATAGAGGTGAATTTATCCTGAACCTCCTTCCCTCCGGTATTCTTCGTCCCGAAGTCGTAAATATCATGGGCAATGGTATGGTTATCGACCTCAAACACCTCTGCGGCGAAATCGAAAACCTCAGAAAAGGCGGCATCGTCATTGAACCCGAAAACCTCAAGATCAGCGATAAAGCTGTTATCTGTATGCCCTATCACGTTCGTCTTGACCGTCTTGAAGAAGCGCGTCTTGCCGACAAAAAATACGGCTCTACTCAGCGTGGTATTTCTCCCGTTTACGGCGATAAATACATGAAAAAAGCACTTCGTATGTGCGACCTTTTCGCGCCCGATGATATCCTTCGCGAACAGGTAGAAAGCCTTGTTTCCTTCAAAAACCTCACCATCGAAGGCGTTTATAAGGCAGAGGGCGATGACGTCAATGAAACGATGAACTGGCTCCGTACATACGGCGATATCCTCAAGCCCTTCGTATGCGACGTTTGCGAATATCTTGACGAAGCAAACAAAGCCGGCAAGAAGATCATGTTCGAAGCACAGCTCGGCGCGCTCCGCGACATTGATTTCGGTATCTATCCCTATACATCCTCTTCCCCCACGATCGCCGCTTACGCTCCTATCGGTGCCGGCATCCCCGGTAGCCGTCTTGACTACGTTCTCGGCATCATGAAGGCTTACTCCACCTGCGTTGGCGAAGGTCCCTTCACCGCTGAATGGTTCGGCGAAGAAGCAGAAGAGCTCAGACGTGCAGGCGGCGAATACGGCGCTGCAACAGGCAGACCCCGTCGTGTTGGTCCTTTTGACGTTGTTGCATCCAAGTACGGTATCCGTGTTCAGGGCGCAACCGAGATCGCACTTACCAAGCTCGATATCCTCAGTTATATGAAGAAGGTTCCCGTTTGCGTTGCATATGAAGTTGACGGCAAGCGCACCATGAGCTTCACCACTGACCGCGTAAAGCTTGCTGAAGCAAAACCCGTTATCGAATACGTTGACGGTTGGGCTTGCGATATTTCTCACTGCCGTACCAAGGAAGAGCTTCCCGAGGCTGCGATCCGTTACATCGAATACATCGAAAAGGCTTGCGATTGCAAGATCAAATACGTTTCCGTCGGCGCAAAACGCGATGAATACGTAGACATGTATCCGGAAGAAAACTGATAAGACACATTGATCACGCAAAAAGGAAGGCTGTGGCGAATGCCACAGCCTTATTGGTATATTTATGAACAAGACCGCAATCATCACAGGCGCTTCCCGCGGCATCGGACGTGCAACAGCGCTTCTCTTTGCAGAAAAAGGCTATGATATCCTCGTTTGTTACCGCAAGGAAGCCGAACTTGCAGAAGAAGTCTGCGAAAAAGCCCGAGCATTCGGCGTGCGCGCCATCCCCTTTCAAATGGATATGGAAAATCTGTCCGACCTGCGTCGTACCGTTTCCAAAGCCATGATGGAATTCGGAAGGATCGACGTCCTCGTTTGCAACGCCGGTATCGCGCTTCCCGCGCTTTTTACGGAAACGGACGAGGAACGTTATGATCGCCTTATGAATATCAACCTCAAGGGCGTCTTTTTCCTCGCACAAGCGGCGGCAAAGGAGATGATCCGTGCGTGCGGCGGCAATATCATTTTCATTTCTTCCATGTGGGGCATCACGGGTGCTTCGGGAGAGGTTGCATATTCCGCATCTAAGGCGGCAGTCATCGGCATGACAAAAGCGCTCGCAAAGGAGCTTGCGCCCTCGCATATCCGTGTCAACTGCGTCGCCCCGGGGGTCATCGATACCGACATGAACGCTTGTTATGACGAGGACACCATGCAAGAGCTTTCCGACCGCACACCGCTTGGCAGGATCGGCACACCCGAGGACGTAGCGCGCGTGATCCATTTTCTCGCAGACGACGCATCCTCCTTTATGACGGGACAAGTCCTTTCCGCGGACGGCGGATTCATTTTATAACAACAAAAGCCAACAGTTCATCTGTTGGCTTTCCTTTTCAATCTGTATAGGGGATCGATTACGCATTCAGCTTTTTCTCAAAAAAGTCATTTTATCTCTTCTTATTCTTCAGTCTTTCCATAAGAGATTTCGTGCGTGCCTTTGCGGCTTCCGTTTCGTCCGCGAGAAACCTTGCCGAAACGGGTTTTGCTCCGTCAAATTCAATCTCCAAAATATCTCCCTCGTGAATCGCAAAGGGAAAAAAATCTTTCGGGATATCCATCGTTTTCATATCGTCATCCGCAAGAATCACAAAATTCTCCTCAAAACGGTCGATCTGCATTTTTTTCATCATATGATTTCCCTCGCTTTTTTATGAAAAATTTTCTGTGGGCGTTACCCACTTTTTCTTTATTGTACTATATTTTGCAATTTTTTTCAAGTCCTTCGCAGGATTTTGCAAAAAACGCAAGACAGAACGAAAAAAATATGCTATACTAAATTTGTTATACATCTAAAAAACGGAGGATCCACAATGTCCGACAAGAAAACTGTTGAAAAACGCATAGCAGAACTCAGAAAAACACTGAATTATCATTCCAAATTATATTATATCCACGATACCCCCGAGATTTCCGACTATGAATACGATAAGCTTTTTTATGAGCTCGTCGCCTTGGAGGACAAATATCCCGAGCTGAAGACCGACGATTCTCCCACACAGCGCGTTGGCGGTGCGGCGCTCGATAAATTTGAGAAGGTTACGCACAGCGTTCGCATGGGTAGTCTTTCCGACGTGTTCTCTTATGAGGAGATTTACGATTTCGTAAGAAAAACGGAAGAAGCGCTCGGTCATGATACGATCTTCTCCGTGGAACCCAAGATCGACGGTCTTTCCGTTTCCTTGCTTTATGAAAACGGAAAATTCACCGTCGGTTCGACGCGCGGCGACGGCATCACGGGTGAAAACGTAACGGAAAACCTCAAAACCGTTAAAACCATTCCTCTTGCTCTCCCTGATGCGCTCCCGATCCTGGAGGTGCGCGGCGAGGTCTATATGCCCCGTAAGGCATTTGAATCTCTCAATCAAAAGCGCGAAGAAAACGGAGAACCGCTCTTTGCCAATCCGCGAAACGCCGCCGCAGGCTCTCTGCGTCAGCTCGATTCCAAAATCACAGCCGCCCGCGGTCTGGATATCATGGTATTCAATATTCAGCGCGTGGAAGGCGAGGAATTTTCCACTCATATGGAGGGGCTTGACTACCTCGAACGCGAGGGCTTCCACGTCATTCCCGACCGCATCCGCGCGAAGACCGCCGATGAGATCATCGCGCATATCGAAAAGCTCGGCAGTCTGCGCGACGATCTTCCCTATGATATCGACGGCATGGTCATCAAATGCGACAGCCTTGCGGAGCGCATTGAGATCGGCGAAAATACCAGCACCCCCAAATGGGCGATCGCCTATAAATTTCCGCCCGAACGCAAGCCGACGAAGCTTCTTGATATCGTCATTCAGGTCGGCAGAACGGGCGTTTTGACCCCGAAAGCGATCCTTTCTCCCGTTCGCCTTGCGGGCACGAGCGTTTCCGCGGCAACGCTCCATAACATCGATTTTATCCGCGAGCGCGATATCCGTCTTGGTGATACCGTTTACGTGCAAAAGGCAGGGGATATCATTCCCGAGGTCGTTTCCGTGGAGATGAAGGACCGCGCAGAGGACGCCGTGCCTTACGAAATGCCGACCGCTTGTCCCTCCTGCGGCGAACCCGTCATGAAGGACGACGAAGCCGCGACACGTTGCACGAATCCCAACTGCCCCGCTCAGCTTGAGCGAAGCATCACGCATTTTGCTTCCCGCGACGCTATGGATATCGATGGTATGGGGCCCGCCGTCGTCAAACTTCTTCTCGATGCAAAGCTCATTTCCGACGTGGCAGACCTTTATCGTTTGGAAGCGTCCAAGCTCAAAGACCTTGAACGCATGGGCGAAAAATCCGCGAATAACCTCATTTCCGCCATCGAAGCCTCCAAAAAAGCGGGACTTGATCGCCTCATTTACGCGCTCGGTATCCGCAACATCGGCGAAAAAGCTGCCAAAGCGCTCGCTACTGCCTTCGGTACGATCGATGCGCTTGCAAAAGCAACCAAAGAAGACCTTGTCGCCATTCCCGATTTCGGTGAGATCACAGCGGATTGCGTTCTCGATTACTTCGCGCATCCGCAGACCATCGAGCTTGTCGAAAAGCTCAAAGCGTGCGGTGTTATGACGACCTATGAGATCGAAAAGGCGGATAAAATTTTCGAGGGCATGACCTTCGTTCTCACGGGTACGCTTCCGAATCTTTCCCGTGATGAAGCCTCCGCCATCATCGAACGCCACGGCGGAAAAGCATCTTCCTCCGTTTCCTCTAAGACAACTTATGTTGTTGCGGGCGAAAAGGCGGGCTCAAAACTCACGAAAGCCCAGAATCTCGGCATTGCCATCATCGACGAGGAAACGCTTCTCAAAATGGCAGGGGAGGCATGATCTCATGAAAAAAATCATCATTCTCGGCTCGCCCGGTGCAGGAAAAAGCACCTTTTCCTTTGCGCTTGCCGAAAAAACGGGGCTTCCCGTTTATCATCTTGATCAGATGTTTTGGCGCGCAGGTTGGGTCAGCGTAACCAAAGAAGACTTTGACGCGAAGCTTGCGGAAACACTCACGAAAGAAGAATGGATCATCGACGGCAATTACAGCAGAACGATCCCCATGCGCCTTGAAAAATGCGATACAGTCTTTTATCTTGATTATCCGCGCCTCGTTTGCTTTTTCGGCGTGGTTCGCCGCGTCCTCGGAAGCCTCGGCAAAACGCGCCCCGACATGGCGGAGGGCTGTCCCGAACGCTTTGACCTTGAATTTCTTCAATACACATGGAAGTTCAGAAAAAAGCAACGCGAAAAGCTTTTTGGGCTTTTGGAGGGCGCAAATGCGGAAATTCATATTTTCCGCTCGCGCAAAGAAGCAAAAAGATATCTTGACGGCATGGAAAAAGTATGATACAATACCTTTGATAAAACCTCTTGAAAGGAGATTTTGAAATGGCAGATTTTTACGATCATGTTAAAATATACATCAAAGCGGGGGACGGCGGCAACGGCTGTATCTCCTTCAGACGCGAAAAATACGTTGCATACGGCGGTCCCGACGGCGGCGACGGCGGTCATGGCGGTAACGTCGTTTTCGTCATCGACGAAGGCACGAATACGCTTCTCGATTTCCGCAACCGCAAGAAATTCGTCGCCAAAAACGGCGGCGACGGTATGCCCGCGAAATTTCACGGTGCGACCGCAGACGACCTTATCATTCCCGTTCCCGACGGCACGGTCATCCGCGATGCCGAAACGGGCAAAGTCATCAAGGATATGAGCCGTTGCGAGCCCTTCATTGCCGCAAAGGGCGGCAGAGGCGGTTGGGGCAACCGTCATTTTGCGACACCCACACGCCGCGCACCTCGTTTTGCGAAAAACGGTCTTGACGGTGAAGCAAAGGAAGTCATCCTTGAACTCAAAATGCTCGCAGATGTCGGCTTTGTCGGACTTCCCAACGTCGGCAAATCCACGCTCCTTTCCATGATCTCCGCGGCTCGCCCGAAGATCGCAAACTATCACTTCACGACCCTTTCCCCCATGCTCGGCGTGGTTTCCGTTGATGACGGACACGCTTTCGTGGCGGCGGATATTCCCGGTCTTATCGAGGGCGCATCCGAGGGACTCGGTCTTGGACACGACTTCCTTCGCCACGTTGACCGTTGCCGACTTCTCGTTCACGTCGTTGATATCTCCGGCTCCGAGGGACGCGACCCCATCGAGGATATCAAGATGATCAACGAGGAGCTTCGCAAGTACAGCGATGACCTCGCAGACCGTCCGCAGATCATTGCCGCAAACAAATGCGACATCCTTGATCCCGACACAGAGGAAGAAACCAAAGCACGTCTCGAAGCCTTTGCCGAAGAGCTCGGCTATGAGGTCGTATACATCAGCGCCGCATCGGGTGTAAACGTGAAGCCCCTTTGCCGTAAGGTGTATGAGATGCTTCAGGAATTGCCTCCGCTGACCATCTACGAGCCCGAATATGAGGAAGTCATCGAAGAACCCAAGCAGCCCGATGAGATCACAGCCGTCAAGGAAGGCGATATGTGGGTCGTTGAGGGCGAATGGCTGAAATGGCTCATGAGCGGTATCAACTTTGATGACCGTGAATCCCTCATGTATTTTGAAAAGATGATCCGCGAAAAGGGCATCATCCAAAAAATGCGCGAGCTTGGCATTGCCGATGGCGATACCGTTGCGCTTTACGACCTTGTATTTGATTTTGTTGACTAAACGAAAAGAGAGAACAAGATGGCATAAGCCCCGTCTTGTTCTCTCTTTTTATTCTTTTTAAGAAATATCTAATTCTATATCGCCCGTATCGGTTTGGATCTCGCATATACCGCCTACAGTCGTTTTGGGAACATCCACGTTTCCCGTATCGGTATGGACAATAAACACTTTATCCGAAAGCAGGCTGCCCGTAACGTCTCCTGTATCCGTTTTGACCAAAATTCCCGAAGCATCTGCACCGTCAAACTTCACATCACCGGTGCTTCTCTCAATAGAAAGCTTTTCCGTGGCGATCACATGTTGCAAAGAAATATCCCCCGTTCTTCCGCTTGAGATCACGCTTTTACACTTGGTATCGATCAAAAATGCGTCTCCTGTGGATACGTCGACCGTAACATCCCCCTCGCAGTTCACATTCGAAACGGTGATCTTGCCTGTGGAAACCGTAAGGTCAAGTGAACCGACAGATGTATTCTCTATACAGATATCCCCTGTACTGGTTTTTACCTTTATCATCTCAGAAGCAGATGCACAAAAATGAGCGGTTCCTGTGCTTAAAGAAATATCAACGTCCTGAAACATGAAATCATTCGATATTTTCACATCTCCGGTATCTCCATGGATGATCAGATTTGTATATTCCGTTTTCGGAAGATAGACCGTTATCTTGGGCGAACCAAAGTTTAATCCGATATATCCGATAAAGCCCTGCACAGAGCTTTTGTCCATCATTTCTACGGTGAGTGTGCCATCTTCCACGGTAACAGAATGCTTTGCATTTGCTTCCTCCAGACACTCCACCCTGCAATTTCCATCATCGGAAAGCACAAAGGTAATATCCGCTGTATCTGTATTCATGGAAATGCCATCCAATGCGTCTTTGATTTCATACGTATTGGTTTCATATGTAACGGTTGCCAGCCCCATAAAATCCCAGTTGAGCGTTGTCATCACACCCGCAAAGAGGACACAGCCGATCAACACAAGAAAAGCCGCTATCATAAGCCATACTTTTGTCCTCGTTCTCATTACACTGCCTCCTTCTCAATAAAGCAATTTTTGATCCATATTGCCATCTTCTTTGTCAACATCAAAATTCCCTTCGTTGCTGCCTTGCATCCGTAAAACATAAAGATCGAAAGCCCTGCACAAACCATACCTACGGAAAGCATCGCAACACCCGAAGCACCACTGCCGCCCACGATGAAAACGACACACGACGATGTACCACCAACAAAACAGACGGCAAACGAGAAAAAGACTGCCCACAGGGAGATGATCACAGCCCACAAGGAGATGTAAAGTGAAAGAACGACGGCGAATGCGGCGATCGCCAAGGAGAGCCATATAGGAGAGCCAAGAGCCAAAAGCACGATCTCTCCCACACGCAGGCGTCTTTTGGGTTTCATCCTTTCCTTGGCGATCTTTGTAAGAGGCGTTTCTGCCACGACTTGCTTAACGATTTCCTCAACGGAGCCTACTGCCGAAACCGCAGCCTCCTCCGAAAGACCTTCTTCCATCTGATCTTCGATCATTTCACTGTAAAACGTCAAGCGCTCTTCAATATCATCCTTTGGCAATCCGGATAAACCTTTACGCAGCTGCGCAAGAAAATCTTGTTTACTCATTGCCACCATCCTCCTTCGTTACAAATCGATATACGGATAAGATCTCTTTCCAATCGACCTTGAAATCTTCAATGCGCTGAAGCCCTTCTTCGGTAATATGGTAATACTTTCGAAGTCTGCCGCCGTGTTCTGCAGTGCGAACGGTCAGCATATTGGCACCTTCTAAGCGCTTCAGAATGGTATATAAGGTCGATTCGGAAAGTTCAATATACGGTTTCATATCTTTTATGATCTTATACCCATATGAATCCTCGCTCTTGATCGCCGCTAAAACGCAGACATCCAAGAGACCTCGTTTCAATTGAATATCCATACCATACCTCCTATCGTGTTATACATCATATCACGAAGTATTGATTTTGTCAATACCTCTTGCACAAAAAAACCACAGCAGACGACACTGCTGTGGCTGAAAATACTTTATGATCTGCGCTCAATGCGATGGATTTTTTCGTTTTATTTCAAATAAAGGCTCGTATCCTCGTTGATCACCATGCCATCCGAGAAAGCTTTGGTGCAATCGCGGTCAAGATATACGTTTTGATAATTGCCGTACCAATAGAAATAAAGCATATTGCCCTTGGGCATGGTATACGTATCCGTATGCTCGTCGGCAGTACCCATACCGCTGACAACGCTGATGGTGCAAAGCGAAGCATTCTCGTTTCGCTCATTCAAAATCTTCTGTGCCATTTCGGGTCGCTTCGCATTGTATTCTACCGTACAGGTATAGCCGGAATCCTTCGTACCGTCTTCCTTATAGTAAGATTCCGTAATGCTCGTAAAATGCAAGGTGTCCGCATCCACGGTGTATTCCGTCATATAATAATCCTTAATGGTATCTGCCTCCGCAACGTAACCAAGGTCAACAAGGTCAACGATCGTAAGCTTTGTCTGATATGTGAGAGCGTCTCCCTGTTCCGTTACCTTCACCAAGCGCTCCAAAGCCATGATATCCGGATTCACGAGCATATTTTCATACTGAGAAAAATCGATCTCGCCGCCCGCGTAGAGAACGGAATATCCTTTTTCGCCTTCTCTGCCCTCTTGATAGTCCGCAGTCGTTACTTCATGATAAGCGTCGTATGTCTCGCCATCTGTGTCCACATACGCATCCACCCAATAGTAGCCGAGATCTTCGTCTACATAATAACCGAATTTCATACCGCTGATATCCTCAAAGGTTATGAGAACGCTGTCATAAACCTCCAAAAGCTTTTTTGTGGCATTTGCCTGTGCAATTTCAGAAAGCGTCGCTTTGTCCTTGGCTGCCTGTCCGCAGGATACGAAAAGCGAAAGCATCATCAAAGCAGAAAGCACTACACAAAATATTTTTTTCATTTTGAACTTCATAAACATTCACACTCCTTTTCTTCTTCGTGAAATATGATTATTTTATCACAATATCGAAAAAAATGCAAGAAGAATCCAAGTTCTGCATGCCAAAACCGCAAAACGCACAAAATCGTTTCTCTCACTTTGTCTATTTTCACGATTCAAGACATGGAAGCCGCTTCCCTTCCCGTGTTCATGTTGCAAATCAACGAAAGTTTTTATTGGATCTTCATCGAGTAAG
>JBGVLA010000101.1:0-2484 GCA_045124015.1 Eubacteriales bacterium
GGGAACGCCGTATGACAATTCACCCCAAGAAAGTTTCTATTCTACTCTAAAAAAAGAAGAACTGTATCGCAGAGAATACAGTTCTGAAAAGAATTTTAAGGAATCGATTGGAAAATATATCGATTATTACAATAACGAACGTCCTCACTCGCGTTTGAAATACAGAAGTCCGTCTCAATATGAGGAGGAAATGTCTAAATAACATTGGACACTTGGGTTTGATTTTGTAAGGCTTTCCGAGTTTTTTGCTTTGTTTTTTGCGGATCTTCGAATTGTGTCCAAACAAATGACATAGGGTAATCAGTCGAAAATCCTTGAAAAACAAGGCAAAAAATAGAAATAGTAGTTGATGTCCAAACCTAACGGTTCAAATGTCAACTACAATTTCAAAATCGATCCGTACCGCAAGTTTTTTCGAAATCGATCCATGTTTTTAAGTCAGCGGATAGACTTACCCCTTGGCGATGATGGGAGTTGCACGCGACCGCTATCTTCCGGGGTACAACTCCATGCTTGCAAACGAATCTATGTATTTATTCTTTGCTTGGAAAATAAGCTCTCAAAAAAATTGCTTAACGTAAGTGCACCGGAATAATACAGCGGGTCAGAGAAAAACTTCAAAATGCTTTCGGTGGTCACCACGTTATACTTGTCTATATGGTCTTTGATGCAGCTCGGCAATTCAAGCCTACCGTTTAGCGACCATTCATCAATATTCGGTAATGTGTCGGCGGTATAAATGCCGATATGAGAAACACCCTCACTCATATAATCAACTCCGGGCGCATGGAAGGTTCTCCAAAGAACCGCTACGAGAAAGTGCTCTTTGCCGTATGAGTTGAAACGGTTAAGGATAATGGCAATTTTGTAGCCACCATTAAATGCAAAGGCATAACATCCACCGGCTTCAAGTCTATTGATCGCTTCCTGTGTATTATCTCTACAAACCTCAAGCAACGAAGCGAGTGTATGAAACGCAGAGCGCTGCTCTTGAAGAGAAGATCTATCCTGCAAAAAATCAAAGATACCGCTGATAATGTAACGGCTTTTACCGAAACACTTCCTCTGCATATTCTTCGGTACTTCGATGGAAGTTACCTTGATCCAATCGCGCAAATTAGGCAGCGCGTCTTTATCATACATTGTAAAGGATGAAATATTTGAATTCAAAAAATCAACTGTCGGTGTGTCCAAGACCGGCGACAGTATTGAGATCAATCTATAATCGGTTTCCTCAACTTTGAGATTATCCAATACTACCGCAAACTTGTACCCATTCCTATATTTATAGGCGTAGCAGCCGCCAACCTCAAGGCTGTCGAATAGCTCTTGAGTATTTTCCGCACAATGATGGAGCAGCTCCCCAAGGCTCACACCAAGTGGTGAATGTATCTCCATGCGGAAAGTGCCCTTGGTGCCGTACATAAATGCCGCGGCGCCGAGACCGTCTTTTCTGCTCGCCAACGTTATCTCGATATGCGCGACCTTTTTTAGAGTGGAAGCACCGAGGAACTCGTCGGCGGTAATGGCAAATACGTGTCCTACATCCTCGCGGAGAAAATCAGTATCCTTAGTCACTGCAATAGAATATATTCTATTAAAAATTACAATGCTGATATGCTCTTTCCTGCCATTCGGCTTGAAGCGTTCAAGTATGCACATCACGCGGTATCCGCTATCATACTTATAGGCAAAGCAATCCCCGATCTCAAGAGGAGGAAAGGTTTTCTCCACGGGAGGAGCCGTTCTCTTTCGCTTTCTCGGCTTTTCACGAGGGGTATGAATCATTGTCAGAAACTTTTCAAGGTTTCTTTGACGAACGATCAGGTCCTTTTCGGATGCTTCAAGCTCACGGTAAAATTCTATATTTGCACCGCTTTCAATGATCTCTTTTACACGGTTTAAGACAAGCTCCGATTGCTCACAGCACATCCATTCGGCTTTGGCAAGCGCAAAATAAACGTCGTGCATCACACCGTCGTCATCGTCAAACTCGGCGTGATACTTTGCAAGAATACCTTCTGTGATTTCAGCAACTGCCTTGCCGTTATCGTATTCTTCCATGAAGTTATCGTAATTCTCGCAGAACTCGTCGGTCTGCGCCATTCCCATTCCCCAACAGCCCATAAATGCACCGCCTTTCTGTTTTTTATTATACCACAAGTTTGTAAACATTTCAACCGTTTCGCGTCAAATCACGCCGAAGGAGCGGAACGAAAATGAAATCGTACTGCGCAAGATGAAATCCGAGCAAGCTTGGATGAAATCTTCAGCCTTCGGCTTCAGATGAAATCAAATCCGCCCATCTTCTGCCGTAAGGCAGATTTCATCGCGAAGCGATTTCATCCGCCGCAGGTGGATTTATTCCGCAAAAGGCGGATTTAATTGAAAAAAGCCGATTGCTTTCGCAATCGGCTTTTTTCTTGGCAGGGGCAGAAGGACTTGAACCCACGACACCCAGTTTTGGAGACTGGTGTTCTACCG
>JBGVLA010000102.1:0-2845 GCA_045124015.1 Eubacteriales bacterium
ATACCTTGGTCAGAGAATTCACGGAAAAATCAAGAGAGATAAGTTGGGGGCAAAGAAGACAAAACGAGATAGGTCAGAATGGCAGATTGTTGAGAATAGCCATCCGGCAATCATTTCTCAAGAACTGTATGATAGAGTTCAACTTGTTAACGAAGCCGAGCTCGAAAAACAGTCCCACTATTTAAGAAGAGATCCTGTCACGGGTTATCGTGAAATTTTCCGCGATAAGCTATTTTGCGGAGATTGCGGATCAAGAATGATCTCTATCCGTTTTAATCACAGAATCAGTGACAATAAGCCATCTGAGATAAGGTACCAATGCAATGAGTTCCTTTACTCTGGTAGAACAAGATGCTTTAATCACTATACGAGAGAAGACGTTCTTGTTATGACGGTAAAGAACGTTATTAACGGTCAGATAAAGGTAGCCGCGAGAATACAAACGGCACTTACCGCTTACAAAAAATCGAAGCGTGGCAATCCGATTGCAGATCAATTACAGGCAGTAAGATTGCGGCGCAAACAGCTTGAGGTTAAAATCGAAAGGTTAATCGAGGATCTAACTGAGGGCATTATCAACCACGAGGAGTATGAATATGCTAAAAGAAAATATGCTGACGAATACGATCTCGTTTTGATTGAGGAACAAGAAATCGAAAAACGCTTTAAGTCACAGCAGGAATCAGTTGACAGAGCTGAGTTCTGGGTTGAATCCCTGAAAGCTTACAGTATGGTTCCAAAACTTGACAAAGCAATCGTCGATCTGCTCATTGAAAAAATCATAGTGTTTCCGGATAATACGTTTCATATTGTCTTGAACTTCAAGGATCCGTACAAAGATTTTGCGTTCCTCGCAGACTTTTTGAAGACAGGAGGAAGATCTAATGGCAGGTCTAAAAAGGCGATTTGATTATTTAAGACTATCTTTGGAAGACGGTGATGTGGCAAGCGGAAATTCAAACGAGAGCCAGAGCATTGAGTCCCAAAGAAAATGCTGCCGTCAGTTTCGTGCAGAGCATCCTGATTTAATGGATGGCTTTGAAGAAATAGTTGATGACGGTTACTCCGGTACGCACTTTGATAGGCCGGGAATAAAACGGCTCCTCAGACTTGTGGAGTTGGATATGGTGGAAGTTATTGTTGTCAGAGATCTCTCTCGTTTTGCAAGAAACTTCCTCGAGGCAGGATACTATATGGAATTCGCTTTTCCTGCACATGGGGTTCGCTTCATATCGATTAACGATGGATATGACAGTGCTTCGTATACTGATTCGAGTGCCGCACTTCACATTGCGATCAAGAACCTCGTCAATCAGATGTATAGCCGCGACATTTCGAAAAAGATCAAGAGCGCTGTAGATCTTAAAAAAATGAGAGGCGAATTTGTATACGGAACTGCTCCATACGGATACAAAAAAGGCGCAAAAAAGAACACCATAGAGGTGGATCCAATTGCTGCTCCTACGGTATTCAGACTTTTCAGTATGGCTTGTAATGGCAAGACAATTACTGAAATTGCGAGAACTTTCAACGAGGAGAAGATTCCAACACCATCTATGCATCTGTCCGCAGTAAGAAGCAAAAAGGTTAAGGTCTATCCAATATGGACTTTCGAATCCGTAAGGAATATTCTGACTAACCGAATCTATACCGGAGATACTGTTCCGTTCAAGTCGCACGTTGTACGTATTGGTAGCGATAATGTGAAGTATATTCCCGAAGAAGAACGAATTATCATCCCAAGTACTCACGAGGCAATAATCACTCGTGAGATGTATGAGAAAGCGCAACCCGTGATAAAGAGCACCAAGAAATCTCCGTCCAGTGGCATAAGAAGTCCGTTGGCAACCTACCTTGTATGCAGTTGTTGCGGCAATCGCTTACAAAAAGGCAAACCGACGAACAAAACGTTCTTGTGCGCTACGGCACGTTATGCTCCGGATACCGCGTGTAAGCAGATTCGATGCGACGACCGTAAAATGCAGGAGATATTGCTTAAGGCAGTCCGACAGCAGTGTATGATGATGGATACGCGCATCAAGCATATCAAAGCCACTGCGAAAACTGTGAGAAGCGAAATTGAGATGCTGATGGCAGATATTCGTTTGCAGCGGCGACTTGCAGAAAATGCAAAAGCTTCTAAAATGCGACTTTACGAGGAGTATGTGGAGGGAGTAATCTCCAAAGAAGAATATGCTACAAAGAAAGTAGAGCTTGCAGAACAGGAACAGACTGCATTAAAGCAGCTCGAGCTCTTAGAAGCCAACCTCGCAGTGCTCAACTCAAATGTTGATGACAAAGACGAGGTAGTAGAGAGTCAAGCGTTGATCGATAAGTATCTTGAGATCACTGAGCTTACCGAGCCATTAATGAGAGAACTCTTCAAAAAAATTGTTGTTTATCCGGATGGTTCTATTAACATAGTTTGGAACTTCCGAGATATGACGGATGGCTCAAAAACTACTACAGTAATCTAAAGAGAAAGCCCCCGTTTTCGAACTGCCTTCAAGTTCGAAAACGGGGGTATTTCATTAACACTGAGGTCATAAAGTTGTGCTAAAATTAGTTATCACATCCCTCCTATTGATTCGGCTCTCGAGTATCGCGATCCTGCGCAAGATGCGAGACAGAGACACCAGATTTAGTGTGTCGGTACCAGGACACGTTGTTGTCGATTAACTGGTCAATGAAAATCGAACAAAACACACTGTAACACCTTGTTTTATTCAAGTTTTACTGTGTTGTCCCTATTATAACACACTCCCATGCCCTGGACGATGCCCCCCGTCTTCTCGATCAGGGTGGGATCCGTGACCGTCAGGGTAAAGCATTTGGAGCCCGTGGC
>JBGVLA010000103.1:0-7127 GCA_045124015.1 Eubacteriales bacterium
CGGCTTCGGTGGAGGGTTTGGTGAAGGAAACACCGACAAAGGTGATCACTCTACCAAGGGCATCAAGGCGGCAAATGAGATCATCATCAACAACGGCACGATCAACATCAAATCCTACGATGATGCCATTCATGCCAATAACGATACTGCGCTTGAAAACGGAGCGACACCACTTGGAAATGTCACAATAAACGGCGGCACGATCACCGCATACTCCAACGATGATGGACTTCACGCAGACGGAATGCTCAATATCAAAGCGGGTACGGTCAGCGTAACCAACGCTTACGAAGGGCTCGAAGGAACGCAGGTGAGTATTTCGGGTGGCTACGTTTCAGTCAATTCCAAGGATGACGGTATCAACGCCACTACCACGACGGGAACGGCAATCGCTATCAGCGGCGGCACGGTGTATATCTACTGTACCGGCGACGGTATCGACTCCAACAGCAGAACGGCTGACGTCGGTATCGTGTTCACGGGCGGCAAAACGGTTGTCATTTCAAATTCGGGAATGAACTCCGCGCTTGATACCGAAAACGGATACACCTACACTGCAGGCTCGGTAGTTGCCATTATGCCGCAGGGCGGTATGTCGAGTGAATCCACTCATTGCGACAATTTCTCAAGCATCGGGGCAAAAAAGAACGTAAGCGTTTCAAACGGCGGTTATCTCGTTGTTGGTATTGGGAACACAACCGCAACGATCAAAATGCCGGTATCGCTTTCGGGTATTGTCGTGGTGCTGGGTGACAAGTCTCCGAGCATCAGTACTGAATCGTCCGCTTCCATGGCACTTGACGAAAATGGCGTGGCGTGGAATTAACAAAATCAACTTGAAATAATAAGCAATAAATGGTATAATCTTTGTAAGAAAAAACGAAAGGAGGCGCGGATATGCGGATTTTAATTGCAGAGGATGATCCAAAGCTACTCAAAAGCCTTGTGCACATATTCGAGATGAACCACTATTCCGTGGATGGCGTAGATAATGGAAATGATGCATTCGATTTTGCGTCCTCGGATGAATATGACGGTCTTGTGCTTGATATTATGATGCCCGGAATGGACGGCGTGACGTTGCTGAAAAAGCTCCGCGCGAGTGGCATCACAACGCCTGCGCTTTTTCTAACGGCGAGAACCGAGATTGACCAAAGAATCGAAGGACTTGATGCAGGGGCTGACGATTATCTCCCCAAGCCCTTCTCAACAGGGGAGCTTCTTGCACGTGTCCGTGCCATGCTTCGCAGAAAGGATAATTTCACCCCCGATCTGCTCACATTTGAAAAGCTGACACTCAACCGATCCACCTATGAGCTTGTATATGACAGCAAAACGCAAGCCCTCAGCGGCAAGGAATTTCAAGTGATGGAAATGCTGATGCAAAACCGTAGCGTCATCGTTACCGCCGAGCAGCTCATCACACACATTTGGGGATGGAACACCGACGTGGATACGAGCGTGGTATACGTTCACGTTTCCAACATTCGCAAAAAGCTCGATGCGCTTTCCGTGCCCGTAGCAATCAAGTTCATCAAGGGTGCAGGCTATACCTTGGAGGCGACGGTATGATATACAGACTTCAAAGGAAATTCATTCTGATATGCACCGTGTCGGTGCTTACGGTCATTGCCTTGGTGTTCAGCGTTATCCTTGTGCTCAATATATCCTCAATGAACAGAAACATGGATATGCTGGCAGATCGAGTATCCGAGGGCGGTGGCAGATTTCCGGGTTCTATGACAGAAAAGCCGCAGCCCGATAAAATGCCTCCACCAAATGCTCAGGACTTTGAGTTTATCACCCCCGAAACACCGTTCTCAACACGCCATTTTACCGTATTCTTTGACAGGCAGGGCGAGGTTGCGAGAACCAATACCGAGTCGATCTATTCTATCACGGCGGAAGTGGCTGTCGAGTATGCAGAAAGTGTACTTAACGATAAAGATGCAAGGGGTTGGATAGACAACTATCGGTATAAGGTCTTTGCAACCGAAATGGGAAAAGGTGTTGTATTCGTTGACGGCAGTATGAGCCGTTCCTCGCTTATGCAGTCGATGACGATTGCGGGCTTCGTTCTGCTCGGATGCGCCGCACTCGTGCTGATACTGATATTCCTACTCTCGAAAAAGGCGGTAAAGCCGATTGCCGAGAGCTACGAAAAGCAGAAGCAGTTCATCACCGATGCAAACCACGAGTTGAAGACTCCGCTGACCTTGATCCTTGCCAACCTCGATATTGCCGAAGCCGAGCTTGGACAAAACGAGTGGCTTGACGATATCCGCGCAGAAGGACACAGAATGACAGAGCTTGTAAATCAGCTCGTCGCGCTTTCCCGTATGGACGAGGAAGGACAGCCTCTGAATATTACCGAAGTCGCCTTGGATAACCTTGTTGGTGATACCGCCCACGAATTTGAGCCGCTTGCAAAGGAACGAGGTAAAGCACTCACCTCAAACATTGAGAAAGGAATATCCTATTGTGGTGACGAAGCACTCCTTCACCGACTTGTCGGTATCTTGATGGACAATGCCATTAAGTATTGCGATCAGGGCGGAGAGATAACCGTAAATCTTCACAGAGGAAGAAGAATTATTCTCACCGTGGAAAATACCTATGCAGCTGTGGACGAGCTTGAGCTGAATCGCTTGTTTGACCGCTTCTACCGCGCCGATAAAGCAAGAAAATTCACAGGCGGCTACGGCGTAGGGCTTTCCATGGCAAAGGCAATCGTCGAGAAGCATAAGGGCGAGATTTCGGCGTATAAGAAGGATGCAACACATATAGGATTTAAAATTGTACTGTAAAAATAGCAGAGGGCTGACGATTATTTTCGTCAGCCCTCAAAAATTGCATCGCAGTAAGCAAAGAAAAGGCTCTGAAAATCGCTTTTCAGAGCCAAAATGGTATCGTCATTGCCGTTATTCTCTCTTGATTGGTTCGGGAGAAATCATTGACTATCTTGCGAGTGTTGATGCAGAAGCAAATGAGATGTATGAATCGCTGATTGCCGATTTTGCCAAAGCGGAAGATGTTGACGAAAACCTCAAAGAAACCGATCAAATGCAGTGGGTGCGACGGATGCAAAGCATTGCTAAGCGAGCAAGAGAGATCGTTGAGAAAGAGGTGATCTTTCGATGAAATCCGTGCTTGAAGAATTGTACTATGGGAACATCCGTCCATTTGCTAATCACAGACAGGTTTCAGAATGTGAGATATTCATTGATGGATTTCAGCTTGGGATGAGGTTGGCGCTTGAACTTTTGGAAATGTAAAACTAAATAATATCAGGCGGCGAGAATTCTCGCCGCCTTGTTACTACTTTGTCTCAAAATGAGACGAGGTAAATAGACCGTGCCCTAAGCTCCTCCCGATTAGTTCGCGTAACAGAATAAAATTCTCACCAAATTGTAAATCGGTCGCTTGATGTTCAAAGGTTTATCAAAACCGATTTCGTAAAGGAAGGATGTGACCTCGCGGGTTTCCTTTGCGTTCCAAACGCGCTTTGCCGAAATATCTTCAAATTCGCATTTTTCGGAGTCAGCAATATACGAAAGGGTCTTGTTGAGTTTTGCTACAGCGGCTTCGTTCTTATCATTTTTCAAGGGAACTACCACGATACGGGTGTGCTTGTTCTTGACTCTGATCGCTTTGATAAGATTGCGATATCCTTCCTCAAAAGCGGCTTCGTTACCGTCAAAGCTTGACACATCTGCTTCTCCGATATGTAAAAGAATCGTATCGGGGCAAAGCTCTGCGACATACTCGTCATAAACTGTTGCCGCATCGGTTGCTGAAAGTCCTGCAATACTGCGATTGTAGATTTTGTCATTCAATGCAAACGCCTGCTTCAATTCTCCGAGAGGAATGTTTATGTCCTCTGCTCCACCCAAAATAACGGTTCCGCCGGACTCTGCAAGCTGATTTAAGGCTTTGAATTTTAAGATTTCGTTTTCAAACATAATAGGTATCCTCCATTATACATTATTTGCTTTTCTGTCAAGAGCTACGTTGCGGAAGTAGACTACAAGATTGAGCGAAACAATGGCGAGATTAAGAAGGTATGCTACCAACACATAGTTGATGTTACCAAGCACGATCTTTGCCGAAATTCCAGCTATGTATCCCGTGATGATAAGAAGGACAAAAGGTAGGCTGGTACTTTTTGCGGTTCTTGCCTTGTATGCCTTGATCAGATTCATAGGCCAAGAAAAACCAAAGCATACGAGCATAATCGTTTCAAGAATAGGTGCGATTTCCATAATAAGTTCTCCTTTGTGATATTTGATGGCATCAGCATATCACTTTGGGGAGAACAAATCAATTTTAATAAAATAATCAACATATTTTTTGGAATTTCTTGCTTATTTTACTTTCAAAAGCTATTTTTGAAACTTAAAATATGATAAAATATAGATAGTAGGAGATGGAGGCGGCATATATGAAAAAGAAAAAATTGGTGGTGAGCAATTCTATTCACCAAATACAAAAGAGAATATTTTCAACGCAGTTTATACTGATTTTGTTGCTTGCGGTCGTGCTTGGTGGTGCCGGTATTTTGATCAACGTTCATTTTGAAACACAAAAGCGGGACCGTAATCTTCAAAACATATCTCAAGCCATCGCAACCTCCCCGTTGCTCGATGATATTACAAGCGGAACGAATACCGAGCATCTGAACGATTACTTCGATTCGCTTCAAAAATCTCTTGGGGATATTGACGTTATCTCCATTGTCAGCACCGACAACGTGCGTTTGTACCACTCTAATCACGCACTGATAGGAACATCGTACGACGGAACGATCCCCGTTTTTGAGGATAACGATTTTTATACCGAGGATAGTAGCGGTCCCTCCGGTAAACAGCGTCGCGCCTATGCCGCCATTTACGATGAAAACGGAGATTACGTTGGCTTTGTTATCACTGTAATGCTTCAGAAAAGCATCAAAAAGGAAACGATTCCCACTGTAATGGTATTTGCGCTCATTACGGTCGTTGCCGTTTTGATGGAGGTCATCATTTCTGCACAGCTATCGGAAAATATCAAGAAGAAGCTTCACGGCTATGAGCCGGACGTATTTTCTGCAATGTATCAAGTCAGAGATAATATTCTCGAATCACTTGCCGAGGGTGTTATAGCTATTGACAAGAACAAAACAGTACAATTCATTAACAGCTCTGCTATTAAAATGCTTGGCTGCGGGGGAGCTTCTGCTGAGAAAAGCATCGTTGGTAAATTGCTTGAAAATATTTGCGATCCTACCGTGTTTGAAAATACGCTTTCGACGGGAGAAAAGGAGTTTGGCGCACACGATGCAAGGCTTCAAAACAGCAATCTTCTCATAGACCGTATTCCCATCACCAAGGATGGAGAGGTCATCGGTGTGGTCGGTATTTTGCATAATAGAGAGGAATATATCAAGTTGATGGAGGATCTCGCAGGCACAAGATACCTTGTGGACTCTATGCGAGCCAATAATCACGATTTTACCAATAAGCTACACGTGATACTTGGACTTTTGCAGATGGAAATGTACGATGAAGCTGCTTCCTATATCGAGAATATTACCATCGTGCAAAGAGAAACCATAAGCAAGATCATGTCAGCGGTAAAAGAGCCTGCCGTTGCCGCATTGTTGATCGGTAAAACAGCAAGAGCATCCGAGTTGAACGTAAAATTTATTTTGCAAGAAGGCTCGGTGTTCGTGGGGAGCGATTACCCGATACCAACCGAAACGCTGGTTACGATTATCGGCAACCTGATAGACAATGCGTTTGATGCGATGAACGAGGCAAATGCCGACTTGGATAATCCGAAGGAACTGCTTTTCGGTATTTACTCAAAGCAGGGCGCGCTTTTGATCACAGCAAATGATACGGGTATTGGTATCAAGGAAGAAAACAAAGATAAAGTGTTTGAGAATGGCTATTCCACGAAAGGAAAAGGCAGAGGCACAGGGCTTTATCAAGTCAAGCGCTTGGTGGAAAATCTCGGCGGAGAAATTCTGCTTGATTCACAGTACGGCACGGGAACCTCGATCACCGTGACCTTTGACCGATAAGGGAGGTGTAGATATGCAATATAAGGTTTTGATTGTTGAGGACGATCCGATGGTATCTATGATCAACGAGCAGTATGTGAATCGCAACAAAGCCTTTCACGTCGTCGGAAAATGCAAGAACGGAAAAAGCGCTCTTGAATTTCTTGAAAACAGTGATGTTGACTTGATCGTTTTGGACGTATATATGCCTTTGATGGATGGCTTTGAAACATTGCGCCAAATACGAAAAAATAAAAAGTCGGTTGATATTATTATGGTGACAGCGGCAAACGACCGTGACGCCTTGGAGGAAGCGTTGCATCTCGGCGTGGTGGACTATCTTGTCAAACCTTTTACCTATGACCGCTTCCGCATGGCGCTTGATAAATACATTTCGCATCTTGATGCGCTCAAAGATGTGGACACACTGAGCCAAAAGAATATTGACTATATATTTGGAAATGCGAACAAAAAGAACGACGAGCTGTATCCCAAAGGTATACAGGAGAAGACCCTACAGACCATTCTTGGCGAAATGAAAAAGAGCCCGTCAAAATGGATGACAGGCGACGAGGTTGCTGAGCGCATAGGACTTACGGGTGTTACTGTACGACGCTATCTTAATCATCTTACCGAAAAAGGCGTTCTTCTCTCCGAGATCGACTATGAAACCGGAGGCAGACCGTGTATGAGGTATCGCTTATCTAAATAGACGTACACTTAAATTAATTTTGCATAAGTAAAATCCAAGTTATCACTAAAAATACAGATAAAAGCAGCGGCAAGGATAAAAAACTTGCCTCTGCTTTATCTGTGGATTATTCTTTACGAACATTATGGTGGAATTTCTTTAAGAGAAATTGATGCTTTTGAAAATGCAAAGCCAGCACCATCAGACTGTAATAGGAATTTGTGTGAACCCACCAACGGACTGTCATAGACTCGCAGCATAACGGAGAACCGCATTCCGACCCATTGACAAGCCGCAAAATCTCCGATATAATGAAAGCGTACCTTACTATGACGAAATCAATGTGTACAACCCTGATGAAAAGATATATCCCAAAGCTGCACACCAATCGAG
>JBGVLA010000104.1:0-45194 GCA_045124015.1 Eubacteriales bacterium
GAGTGACTGGACTTGAACCAGCGGCCTCTACCACCCCAAGGTAGCGCGCTACCAACTGCGCCACACCCAGATGCATCATGCATATGATATTATATCAAACGTTTATCAAAATGTCAATAGTTTTTTGAAAGTTTTTTAAGATTTTTTTGAAAAAATCCCGCATCCGCAAAGAATGCGGGATTTTTCAAATTCGAATAAAAGGATGTTAAAATTAAATTATTTAACTTCAACTTCTGCGCCAGCAGCAGTAAGGTCAGCTTTGATCTTTTCAGCTTCTTCCTTGGAAACGCCGGTCTTGATGGGCTTGGGGCAACCTTCAACGAGTTCCTTAGCTTCTTTGAGGCCGAGGCCGGTAACTTCACGAACAGCTTTGATAACGCCGAGCTTGGAAGAACCGAAAGAAGTGAGAACTACGTCGAATTCGGTCTTTTCTTCAACTGCGGGAGCAGCAGCGCCGCCAACAGCAGCAACAGCTACGGGAGCAGCGGATACGCCGAATTCTTCTTCGAGAGCTTTAACGAGGTCAGCAACCTCAAGAATGGTAAGAGACTTGATGCTATCAAGGATAGCAGTGATTTTTTCAGATGCCATGATAATGTACCTCCATTTGAGTGTTTTTTTAATAAAATTTTTTTAAGTTAGGATTAAGACGCGAGAATTAAGCGGAAGCGGTTTCTTCGTTGACCTTGTCGACATACGCCTGAAGAACGTGTGCAAGACCATAGAGAGAAGACTGGAGGCTTCCGAGGATTTTGCCGATAAGGATTTCCTTGGAAGGAAGTTCAGCAAGATCATTAACGCCAGCGGCGTCGAGAAGTTTACCGTCAACAAAGCCGGCTTTGATTTCAAAGGATTCAACTTTGTCAGCGTATTTCTTAAGAATTTTTGCAGCAGCAACCGGATCTTCTGCGCTTGTAGCAACAGCAGTCATGCCTTCAAGAACATTAGCGAGATCGCCGTAACCAACGTTTTCGCAAGCTCTCTTGGTGAGAGTGTTTTTGATGACGGAGTATTCAACGCCTGCTTTACGAAGTTCAGCTCTGAGAGCTGTATCATCTTCAACGGTAATGCCCTGATAAGTTACGATAACACCGGCAGTTGCGCCCTGAAGTTTTTCAGTAAGATCAGCAACAATTTTCTTTTTGGATTCAAGAACCTGTGCACTTGGCATAATTTCACCACCCTTCAAATATTTGGAAAGCCAAGACATATAATTCGGAAAGAATATATGAAAAAAGCCTTTACTGCAAATCCACAGAAATGCAGGAAAGACTTCATAAATAATCAAGTTTGATATTATGGAATTCTCTCCTCGGCGGGGAAGCGAAACGCTTTTACCATGATTTGTTACCAAATCACAACCTGCTGTCTTAGGATTGCTAAAGCATTATAGCATATAGAAACTATATTGTCAATAGGTTTTTTAGAAAAAATAAAAAAATTTTAGCTTTTCAGACGAACGGAAATTTCCCCCGTGGTCAGTGTCAAGATTTCGTTTTCCGCAGTCTTGACGATAAGTCCGCCGAGCGTATCCAGCCCGATGGCAATGCCTTCACCTTCTTTTGCGCCGAAAAAACGAATGCTTTTGCCGAGAACGACGCTGTTTTCGGTCAAATATGCAACGAGCGAATCTGTGGATTCATGAAGAACGATATCGAGATTTTGGAGGATATCGTATAAAAGCTCCTCTTTTTTTTCGCAAGGAAAGGGAATGGCAGTTGCGATTTCAGCAAGCTCCTCGGGAAATCTTGCCCCGTCTAAATTGATTCCGATGCCAACGACGTAACCAAGAATTTCATTTCCGCTCATGACGGCTTCCGTCAGGATGCCGCATGCCTTTTTGCCTTCGAAATAGAGGTCATTGACCCATTTGATGCCGATGGCAAAGCCCTTTTCGCGGAGGGAACGGCAAACGGCAACAGCGACGGCGCTTGTAAGAAATGACGGTGCAAACGGAACATTTTCAGGCGCAAGAATGATACTGGTGAAAAGTCCGTTTTCGGAGAAAAAGCTTCTGCCGAGCCTGCCTCTGCCTGCGGTTTGCTTATCCGCAAGGAGCACCCCCTCGCGTGCACCCGAAAGGATGAGTTCTTTGGCTTTCGTGTTGGTGGAGGGGAGAGAGGGGTATTTTATCATTTTCATGCTTTTCTCCTTTTTCTTTGTTTTTGCTCAACTTTTTCTTGTTGCAAGAAAAAAGTTGATATTTTTATTTTCCCACGCAAAACCGATGGAAAATACTATCCACCACGTCCACCGTTACCTGTCTGCCGTCAAGCTCACCGAGCTTACCCATTGCAAGCTCAAGCTCTGTGCAAGCAAGATCCGCGCCGAGAAAATCAAGCGTGTCAAGTGCGCAATTGGCGTGCGCAAGCGCATCGCTGACAGCCGCGTGCTGACGGGCGTTGGTGATAACGGTCGTATCCGAAAGAGAAAAATCACTGCTTTCAAAGGTATCTTCAATGCGGGAGACGAGAGCATCACGGCTTTCATCGTTTTTCGCGCAAAGGAGGATAGGCTCTGTGCCGAGCGTTTCGCGGATACGGTTGATCTCTGTTTCGTTGGCGTCTGCATCAAAAAGATCGCTCTTATTGCAAACCGCGATGACGGGAACGCCGATTTCGGCGCGTTTTGCAACGTGCGAGAGGATTTCTTCGTCTTCGGCATCGAGACCGTGAGAAAGGTCAAAGACTGCAAGAACAAGCTCAGCTTCTTCGAGCGCCTCGATGCTCTTTTTTACGCCGATGCTTTCCACAGCATCCGCTGTGCCGTGAACACCTGCCGTGTCGGAAAGGCGGAGCGTTACGTTGCCCGCCGCCACGGTTTCGGAGATAACGTCGCGCGTTGTGCCTGCGATATCGGTAACGATGGCGCGTTCTTTTTCTGCAAGGAGATTGAGGATCGTGGATTTGCCCGTGTTGGGCTTGCCGAAAATGACGGTGCGCACACCCTCGCAAACGGCGTGTCCTGTTTTATAAGAACGGCGAAGTGCTTCCAGGGCTTCGATGACCTCGCGGATCCCTGCATGGACCTCGTCATCATCCATGGAGGAAAGATCCTCGTCGGGGAAGTCGATGACAGCGTAAACGCTGGAGATCAGCTCCTTGAGTTTTTCGTAGATCGCGTCCGTTTTGCGGCGAACAGCACCGCCGAGATTGGTTTTGGAAAGGGAAAGCGCGGCACGTGTTTCGGCGTCGATCATACCGATAACGGCTTCTGCTTGGGAAAGAGAGAGCTTGCCTGCGGAAAAGGCGCGTCTTGTAAATTCACCCGGACCTGCCTGTACGGCGCCGCAAGCAAACGTGCGGGAGAGAATGGATTCTGTCAGCAAAACACCGCCATGACAGCTGATTTCCACGGTATCCTCGCCCGTATAGGAGCGCGGTGCACGGAATACGGTAACGACGGATTCATCGAGGATATCGCCGTTTTCGTCGTAAACATTCGTAAGAACGGCGGTATTTGCCTTGATTTCGGAAAGCGGCTTGCCGTTTTTGGGAGAAATGAATTTTTCACAGATGGCGAGTGCATCTTCGCCGGAAACGCGGATGACAGCGATGCCGCCCTTACCGCGCGGCGTGGAGATGGCAGCCACAGTGGAACCGAACATGGAATACATAGGAGTACATCCTTTCTGTAACATACGGAAAACGGGACGGAAAGCCCGTCCCGTTTAAGGTAAAATGATCATCATTTTGAAATTTGCTTTGTAAATTTCTACCTTCATATTCCGCGTAAAGCGAAATATATCATTGCAATGTTGGCAACCTTACGTTGACGACATTGCTCACTGAGGATTGTTGCTGGAAAATTCCTTCAGCTTTGCAAAATAACTGTCGAGGTCCTTCGCTTTTTCGATCTTACGCGGAGCGGGACGGGGCGTATCGGGACGCTTATAGGTGCGTACTTCGCCTTCGGGCTTGCGTTCGGTCTTGGGCGCGCGATTTTCGGAAGCGTCCTTCTTTTCCGCGTTGCGCTTTTCTGCGCTTGCGGGCTTATCATGACGCTTGCCGCTTCTTCTGCGGTCGCTCTGACGGTTCTTCTTTTCGGGCTTTGTCATTTCCGTGGGCTTTGCAGCGCCTTCGGGGAAGATGATGACGCGGCGGTTGCCCTCTGTGCCGACGGAGTTTGTGGAAACGCCCTCGATCTTCTGGATCTCTGCATGGATGATGCGGCGTTCGTATGCATTCATGGGTTCGAGTGCAACGTTTCTGCCGGTCTTTTTCACCTTAGCCGCCATTTTGGAGGCGAGCTTGCGGAGGGTTTCTTCTCTCTTTTCGCGGTAGTTTTCGATGTTGATGGTGATTCTGGTATACTGACGATCCTCGTCATCCTTCTTGTTTGCCGCGAGGTTTACAAGATACTGGAATGCTTCGAGTGTATCGCCGTGGTGGCCGATGAGCGCGGAAACACCATCACCCTCGATGGTGATGAGGGATTCGCCGTTACCGTCGTCGTGGATGAGGATCTCACCCGTGATGCCGAGGTCGCGGAGAAGGGTCTCGATGAAGCTTTTTGCAGCTTCGAGGGGCTTCAAAATATAGGTGATCTTGACCTTGGCAGGGGTGGAGCCGATGCCGAGAAAGCCCTTTTTGGGCTCTTCGATCACGTCAAGAGTAACGTCTTCACGGTTGACACCGAGTGCTTTTGCGCCTTCAAGCGCCGCATCTTCAACCGTTTTCGCAGTTACGATGATATCTTTTTTCATGGATTGCTGTTCCTTTATTGATTACTTTTTCTTTTTCAAGGGTGCTTTGGCAACGACAGAATCGTTTGTGGGCTTGGGCTCATCAATGACGGGTTTTTCGTCATAAACGGAATGATAGTCGCCGAGGTCTGCGTATTCGTCCTCGTCCATGGGACGGGAAAGCGCAGCTTTGGTTCTCTGAACGGTTTCTCTCTTGGTTGCGGCTTTGCCTGCGTATTCACGTTCAGCAGCCTTGAAGTCTTCTTCCGTGAATTTGGGGAGAGGCATGGTCTTTGCGAGGATGACCTGCTGAAGGATGCCGAGAATGCTGTTGAACATCCAGTAGATACCGATAGCCGCGGGAACGCCGAATGCGATGAATGCGGTCATACCTGCCATGAAGATGTTCATGAACTTCATGTTGCCCTGCTGCATCTGCTGATCCTGCATAGGCTGGAAGGTGAGCTTTCTGGAAACCCACATGGAGAGCAAGGTAAAGCCAAGGTTGAGAAGCGGAATGAGGAGGAGCAAGGAAAAGATCTTGTCTCCGGGTTCAACGGCAAGCGCTGTGGGATTGCCGAACATACCGAAATTCGGAATGTCTTCGAGAACGATCTTTTCAAGGTTTGCGGCGGAAAGTGCTTCGTTGATACCGCCGATATGCGTTTCGATATGCTGAATGAGGCTGATATCACGGCCGCTGAAAACGCCGTCCTTGAGACCTTCGACCGTGATGCCCTGACCGGAAAGGTAGGATGCAACGGTGTTGAGCATATCGGCAGTGTAACCGCAGATGTGCTTGAGAGGGTTGATGACAACGTTATAAAGGATGATAAGGATGGGCATCTGGATGAGCAGAGGCAAGCAACCGCTCATGGGGTTGTAGCCTTCCTGCTGATAGAGCTCCATGACCTCTGTCTGCATTTTTTGCTGTGTGGGCTGGTCGGTTCTGCCCTTATATTTTGCGCGGATCGCCATTTCCTTCGGGCGAACCTTTGCCTGCTTGATGGAGTTCTTTTGCTGCTTGATACCGAAGGGCAGCATAATGAGCTTGACGATCAGGGCGAAGATGAGGAGTGCAGGCAGATAATGGCCTGTAAACTGTTCAAAAAAGCCGAGGATCGTACCGAAAAACTTATAGATAAAATCCATTTTTGAATATGATCTCCTTTGTTATTTGTGGAGGGAAGACTTTAGTCTTTTCGTTTCCTTTTGGGCACGGGGTCGTAGCCACCTCGTGAAAAGGGATTACAGCGCAAGATGCGCCAAACGGCGAGAAAAAAGCCGATGAAGAAGCCCCATTCTTTGAAGGCTTCGATCGCATATTGAGAGCAGGTTGGGGAAAATCGACAACAGGGCGGCTTCAAGGGAGAAATGAATTTTTGATATATTCTGACGAGAAAGATACCGATATATCGCATTTGAAATCTCCGTTCTGCCGCCCATAGGGTCAGATTATGGTAACGGGTGCCCGTTACATTTTCTCGAATAAGTCGAGATCACGAAAGGTCTCGCCGTTTTGCCGTGCTTCGTATGTGCGGAAGGCGGCGATCGGCGAGCTATTGGGTACGGGTACTGCCCGTTTTCTCTTTTGTGGGAAGCTCGTCCGAAAGCAGGGAAAGCTTCTTTGCGGCGTAGAGAAGGTCCGCGTAGATATCCGTGCTTTTTGCCTTCACCGCGGCATCGCGTGCCGTGATGACGATGAGCTTACCTTTTTTGAGATCGTTTTCTTTGTCCAGCTTTTGATATGCTGCGCGTATGATTCGGCGAACGCGCGAACGCACGACCGCTCCTCCGAGTCTTGTTGAAACCGTAAGTCCGACGCGGTTTACTCTCTTCTTGAGCGGGTTCTCACGCGCAAGGCGTGAAGCGTGGTAATCGGTCAAAACATATACCACGATATGCTTGCAAACGGCCTTTGCGCCCTTTGCGTACACCTTTTTATAAAGGTGATTTTCGGAAATAGCTATGTTTTTCACACAGAAATCCCCCTTGACAGCGTCCGAAAAAATTCCTCAAACAAAAGGAAAAGCCTATGGTTGGTATCATAGGCTATCTGTCGGATGATTCATTAATAAGAGAGTCTTGCTCTGCATTTAGCGCGTCTTCTTTTCAAAACCTTGCGGCCGTTTGCAGTTTTCATTCTCTTTCTGAAACCGTGCTCTTTTTGTCTCTGACGTTTTTTAGGCTGGTAAGTAAGCATTCTTTCACACCTCCTTGCAATCGCAGACGTAAAAATCCGCGCAGATTGCTACATTTACAAACTCCATTATCGCATAAAAACGCTTTCTTGTCAAGAAGTTTTTTTATTTTCTTCAAAAATATTTTGAAAAAATCGAAATTTTTTTTGAAATTTCAAGAATCTGACTCCAAAACTTGACAGCGATGGCGTTTTATGGTATGATGAAAATGTAACTTTTGACTTTTGCATATCCATTCTGCTTAGGTAAACCAGATAAAATAAGGAGGAAATACTATGTCAACCGTATTGCAAACCGGCGCTCTTGTAAAGGATTACGGCGGAAAGATCGCACTTTCCGGCGTCAATCTGGACCTTGAGAGCGGTAAGATCATCGGTCTTCTCGGCTCCAACGGCAGCGGCAAGACCACTTTTCTTAAGCTTGCGGCGGGAATTTTGACCCCCACCGTCGGCACGATCTCCGTCTGCGGTATCCCCGTGGGTGTGGAGACCAAAAAGCTCGTTTCGTTTTTGCCGGAGCGCACCTATCTCAATGATTGGATGCGCATTTCCGAAATGCTTGAATTCTTTGCGGATTTTTATGAAGATTTTGAGGTCGAACGTGCAAAGCGTATGCTTCTTTCTCTCGGCGTTGATGAGAATGCGAAGCTTCGTACGCTTTCTAAGGGTACGCGCGAAAAGGTACAGCTCGTTCTCGTCATGTCTCGCCGCGCAAAGCTCTATCTGCTGGATGAACCGATCGCGGGCGTTGACCCCGTTGCGCGTGAATTTATCCTTGAGACCATTCTCTCCAACCGCAGTCCCGAATCGACCATCCTTGTGTCCACTCACCTCATCTCCGACGTGGAAAAGGTGCTCGATGAGGTCATCTTTATCCGAGACGGAAAGGTCCTTCTCCAGGAATCTGCCGAAAAGATCCGTGAAGAGAAGGGCAAGACCATCGATGAATATTTCAGGGAGGTATACAAATGTTCGGAAAATGCTTAAAACATGAATTCCGCGCCACAAGACGCCAGCTTGTTCCGCTTTTCATCGCGATGCTCGCGGTCGGACTTTTGGCGGGATTGCTCGTTGCGCTCGGCGGACTTCTTCTCTCGTCGGATGGCGGCGCTTTGTATGCCATTGTAAACGGTCTTCTTCCTGTATTGCTCATCATTGGTCTTTTTGCGTTGATGGTTGCCGTGGAGGTCGTTGCCTTCGTCATGATCATCCGTCGCTTCTATACCTCGTTTTTTACGGATGAAGGTTATCTTTCCTTTACGCTCCCCGTAACCGCGACCGAGCATATCCTTTCGAAGTTTATCGTTGCCGCCGTTTGGCAGATCGCGGCAGGGATCGTATCGTTGCTTGCCGTTGCGCTTATCGTCGGTGGCGCACTCCTTGGTTATGGTGTTCCCGAAGATTTTGCGGAAGTTATGGCACTCTTCTGGGAAGAATTCAGTCTGGTCTTTGTGGAATTTGGCTCGATCTTCGGCGTCGGCGATGCCTTTCTTCCCGTGGTAGTCATCTTGCTTGCCTTGATCATGATCATTTCCGTGGCATCCTCGATCTTTCTTCTGTATTTCAGCATCTCCCTCGGCTGTATGCTTGCGAAAAAGCACCGTGTGATCGCGGGCATCGTTTGCTATTACGTGGTTTCCACCGCGTTTTCGATCATCTCGAGCGTGCTCCAAACGATCATACAGTTCGTTACCCTTGGAGATACCTCGAACTTTGAACCGTTCATGATCGCAACGCTCATCATGTCTCTCGTTTTGGTGCTCGTACAGCTCATCGTTTGCTATATCGGCACGAAATGGGTCCTCACCAAAAAACTCAATCTTGATTGATCATTTTGGAATCTATCCGCACAAAAAAGGCTCCTTTTGCGTAAACTGAAAAAGAAGAATCTTTTCAGAGAAAAACGCGAAAGGAGCTATTTTTATATGGCAATCAAAATTTTTATCGATCAAGGGCACAATCCCATGAATCCCAACGCAGGCGCGGAGGGCAATGGCTACCGCGAGCAGGATCTCATGTATACCATCGGTAAGGCGCTGGAGGCGATCTTAAATGCCAATCCGAATTTCGAGGCACTGACCTCACGCAATTCTCCCGATGAGATACTGGGAACAAGTACGTCCACAAGTCTTGCGGCGCGTGTGAATGCGGCGAATGCATGGGGTGCGGATGCGTTTATCAGCCTTCATGCCAATGCGTCGAATCTTCCACAGGCATCGGGAAGCGAAGCGTTCGTATATAGCACGACCTCTTCCGCCTATCCCTTGGCGGAAAATATCCTCGTGGGACTTTCGGATGCGACAGGGCTTGCCAATCGAGGCGTTTTTCCTCGCCCAACGCTCTATGTCCTTCGGAAAACACAAATGCCCGCGCTTCTCTTGGAGATTGGATTCATCACCAATATTGGGGATGCTACCTTGATGGCGGAAAATCCGAATCTGATCGCGCGGGGCATTTATAACGGTATTTTACGATATTACGGCCTTGGCTGAATGTGTTTCATATTTCATTTTGAAAAACTCCGTGATGCCCAAAGCAATGAGGAAACCAAAGAGGATATCGGAAAGAAAATGTGCACCTGCGGCAAGACGTGAGAACGCCATGAGCGCAATGAAGCCATAGCCGAGCGCGGTAACAGCAGGGCGATATTTTTGGGATTTTCCGAAAAGCCATTTGGAAAGCATCAAAACGAGTGTTGCGTGTGCGGTGTGTCCCGAGGGGAACGAATACTCACCCGCGAAAAAGTTCGGCTTATACCAAGGCGTGTAGCTTTCAAGGGAATTATCGTCCACCATATCACGTAGCCTTGTGCGCCCCCAAACGGTTTTGAGCGTGGAAACGGTCAGCAAAACGGTAATGGATGCCGCAAGCGTATACGCCGCGGGCAAAAAGAGCTTCTTTTTGACCTCGGGCGGAATTTTTCCGACGAGCAAATACAGAATCGCGGCAATGGCAAAGGAAAATGCGGCAAACATCATGCGCCCGGCAATGCCGCCGAGCGAGTAATCCAGATACTCTGCGGTCTTGCTCGAGGCGTATGCCATGAGTCCCATTGCGGGGATGAACGAGCCTGCGCGAGCGGCGATCTTGCCTTTTTTCGTTTTGCAATTTTCAGAGCCTGCGGAAGCAAAGATGAGTGCCGATGTCGCCGCAAGCACGGACGGTGCCCATTCGCCAATGATCTCAAGTGTGGATGCAAAGGTCGGCACGTCCAGCGTGAAATACTTTCCGTTGAATTTCAGCCCTGCAAGTGTTGAGGAGATCGCAAGATCAAAGCGCGATGCCACCGTGATCCCCGTCGCAAGAGCGGCAGATACACCGAGCTTGATGGAACGTTTTTTCGTTTTCGGATTCATGTTTTCTCCTCCTTTTTTGTGTATATTCTTTTTCTGCCGCCAGAAAAAGAATCAAAAAGAACCGCAAGCGCTGTGCGCTTGACCCTGTCAAATAAAGAGGAAACGTATAGGTTTCCTCTTTATTTATATGTAACTGTTAGGTTTTATCGTTTGCAAACGCCGCCGCGCCGATGATACCTGCATCATTGCCCTACTTGCAAAGCAAGTATTGTGATACGATAAAAAATATGATCAAAATAGAGCAGGGTATAAAACTGTTCGTACTGACAGATGCGGGTGGATATAGGATCAGATTAGGTTTTATCGTTTGCAAACGCCGCCGCGCCGATGATACCCGCATCATTGCCGAGTGTAGCAATGCGGAGATCGGTCTTGAGGGTATTGTCTTTGGAATATACTTCCTTGCACACCTTTTCTCTGAGCGGAATGAGGAGATTATCGCCTTCGCCGGAAACACCGCCGCCGATGGTGAATACCTCGGGCTGGAAGATGTTGATGAGGTTTGCAACACCGCAAGCGAGGTAAGAAATGAATTCTTCAACGACCTCAGCACCTGCCTTGTCGCCCTTTTTCATAGCGGCGAACGCAGTCTTACCGCCAACGCGGTTGACGTCGTTTTCGCACATTTCGTGCATGAGCGTACCGCTTGTCGCTTCAAATTTTTCTTTTGTGAGCTTTACGAGAGCGGTTGCGGAGCAGTATGCTTCAAAGCAACCCTTTCTGCCGCAGGAGCACTGACGGCCGTTCATTTCGATAACGGCATGACCAAGCTCAGCGCCGCCGAATGCACAACCCATGAGCATTTTGCCGTCGAGGATAACACCGCCGCCGACACCTGTACCGAGGGTGATCATAACGGAGGAGGAAGCGCCCTTTGCCGCGCCTGCAACGGCTTCGCCGAGAGCAGCGAGGTTTGCGTCGTTGCCGATCTTAACGTTTTCTGCGGGCATATCCATTTCCTTGGAGAAAAGAGCAACGAGGGGGAAGTCGGAGAATTTGATATTGTTTGCGTATTCCACGATACCTGTTGCAGGGTTTACTGTACCGGGGCAAGCGATACCGGCACCTGTAACGTCGTCCATCGTGATTTCACATTCTGCAAGAAGCTTTTTGCAAAGCTCAGCCATATCGTGAACGATGGGTTCGGGGCCTCTCTGTGCGAGGGTGGGAACAGAGCCTTTTTTTACGATTTCATAGTTTTCGTTGACGATACCGACGGCGATATTGGTTCCGCCGAGGTCAACACCAATGGTGTATTTCATAGTGGTTTACATCCTTTCGGTTTTTATACATAATAATCTATTTTCATTATAATATAACAAGAGAATCTTGTCAATATCTTTGATTTTCATTTTGAGGAAATCTTTTTTGTGTCCACATCTCTTTACAAGAGAGAAAAACTGTGATAGAATGAGAATAAAATCAAATATATTTGTCGAAAGGATTCAAAAAATATGTTAAGATTCTGTGATTTTTCCAAAACTTATAAAGGCGGTAAGCGCGCGGTGGATGGACTCTCCCTCCATGTGGAGGCAGGCGATCTCTACGGCTTTATCGGACATAACGGCGCAGGCAAAACGACCTCGCTCAAGGCGGCTTGCGGCATCTTGGATTTTACAGAAGGGAATATCTATATCGGCGGCGTTTCTGTCAAGGATGACCCGTTGATCACGAAAAAAATGATTGCTTATATTCCGGATAATCCCGATCTTTATGAATTTATGACGGGTATTGCCTATCTGAATTTCATTGGCGATATTTACGGTGTTCCTGCAAAGGAAAGAAACGAGCGCATCACGAAATATGCGGATATGTTTGAGATCTCCGCGGATCTTGGCACGCAGATCTCCTCGTATTCTCATGGTATGAAGCAAAAGCTCGCCATCATCTCCGCGCTGATCCATAAGCCGAAGCTCCTCATTTTGGATGAGCCCTTTGTCGGACTTGACCCGAAGGCATCGCATCTTTTGAAGCAGGTCTTTGCGGAAATGTGTGCAGAAGGCTCCGCCATCTTCTTCTCCACGCACGTTTTGGAGGTTGCGCAGAAGCTCTGCAATAAGATCGCCATCATCAAGGGCGGTAAGCTCGTCGTTTCGGGCAAAACGGAGGAGATCGTCGGAGACGGCAGTCTGGAAGAGGTATTCCTTGAGCTTGCCGATGCGGAAGGCGGTGAAGCAGGTGAAAAGTAACTTCTGGCTTTTATATAAAACGCAGCTTTCCATGATGCTTTGGACAGGAAGAAAGAATGCCAAAAATAAGAAACGTGCAAAAGCGCGTTCTGCCGTTGGCGTTGGTGTCGCGTGGCTTATCGTTGCGCTCCTCATCACCTTCTATGAGTTTATGTTCATGAGCATTTTACATATGGAGGGAAACGTCGCTGTTTTTCCCCCTCTTGTAGCGATGTTTGCCATGTTTTTGACGCTTCTGACATCCGTTTCCTATGCGAAAACGCTTCTTTTTGAGGCAAAAGACCATGATATGCTCTTTTCGCTCCCCCTTCCCGGCAGAACCATCGTCGCGGCAAAGCTGGCAACGATGTATACGCTGGATTCTGTTTTGAATATCATTATGCTCGTTCCTTGCGGCATTTTCTACGGCATTTTCGCAAGACCGCACGTTACGTTTTACCTTTATTATTTCATTTTGATCTTCTTTGCTTCGCTGATCCCGATCTTGATCGCATCGATCTTGTCTGCCCTGATGAGCATGATCGCTTCCCGATTCCGTCATGCGCAGTTTGTAAGCATCGTCCTATACATTATCTTTCTGTTTGCCGTGATGTCCTTTTCCTTCACGATGGGTTCTTCTGCAGGCAGTGAAGAAGAGGTCATGGTCGGCGCGATGTTTGGTGGTGTGCTTGACGGCTTGTCGGCTGTATATCCTCCGCTTGCATGGTTTACGGAAGCCGCGATGGAGGGAAGACTTTCCTCTGCGCTTTTGTTCGTCGGCGTATCGCTTTTGGCGTTTGCCATCGTTGCGCTCGTTTTCGGCAAATTTTACGGTAAGATCCACGAAATGTTCCGTCCCCGTACGGTTCGCCGTAAATATAAGTCGAGCGAAAAAACCTCGGGAATCATGCTTGCTCTCATGAAAAAGGATATGAAGCGCACATTCTCCTCCGCCAATATTTTCATGAATCAGCTCGTGGGGCTTCTCATGCTCGTGGTGTTTGCCGTGATGTTCAGTATTCAGGATTTTGGTGCGGAGAGCGAGGAGGTCGCAGAGCTTTTCTCCATCATGTTCCCCTTCATCTTCGCAATGGCGGCGGCAATGGTCAACGATACGACGACTGCCATTTCTCTTGAGGGAAAGACCTTCCCACTCTTGAAAAGCCTGCCGATCGCTCCGAAAGCGATCATCTATTCGAAGCTTTATTTGCATATGGCGTTCTGTGCGCCCGTGATCCTTGTCTGCGGTATTGCCGTTTCCATCGTGAACGGGCTTCACGCTGTCGGCGCGATCGCAACGGTCGTGATTCCGCTTTGCTATGCGTATAGCTCGGGTATCGTCGGACTTCTCATCAATCTCAAAAAGTATAAATTCGATTGGACAAGTGAGATCACGATCGTGAAAAATAATTTGCCGATGGTCATTACGATGCTTGGCGGTATGTTTTTGTCGATCGTACCGATGGTGATTGCGATCGTGCTCTTCACCATAGGCATTCCGCTCGCCGTCGTTCTCGGTATCTTTATTGCATTTGCCATTATTTTCGCCGTCGTCATGACGCTTCTCATGAACGCTTTGGGCGAAAAATGGTTCTTGAAGATCGAGTATTGATTTTTGCAAAGGCTTTTTATAAGGCTCCCCCTTTTGGGGGAGCTGTCAGCGTAAGCTGACTGAGAAGCTTTTTGGCATCTTCTTTTCAAAAGAAAAGATGAATAAACAGACATAACATAACCCCGAAATATAAAAGAAAGGACATCCCCATGACAAAACAAGCCCCCCTCCGCCTTTGGTATACCGCACCCGCTCCGACGGCGTGTGAAACCGATTTCGCATGGCAAAAGCGTCAACCGCTCGCAGGCTGGGAAAAGTGGTCCCTGCCTCTCGGAAACTCCTATTTTGGCGCATCCGTATTCGGCAGGATCGCCGTTGAGCGTATCAACATCACGGAAAACAGCTTTTCCAACCCCTTTTATTGGGGCGTTCCGCATTGGGGAACGGGAAACGGCGGCACGAGAACCTTTGGTAATCTCTATTTTGCTACGGGACATGAAACCGATAAAGCTGAAAATTTCGTCCGCGATCTGACGCTTGACGATGCCGCGGCACACGTATCTTACGATTACGAGGGCATCACCTATCGCCGTGAATATATCGTAAGCTATCCCGACCGTGTTTTGGCGGTGCATTTCACCGCGGAAAAGGACGGCTCCCCTGTTTCGGGCAAGATCTCGCTCACCGCTTATACCGAAATTCCCTTTGTCCGTGATTACTGTATCATGGAGGGCGACGGCGGCGGACGTACGGACGAGTCCTATACAACGAATGACCGCCTTGTTATGCGCGGTGTCGGACTTGGTTATATGGTAACGCAGGAGGGACAGCTTAGGGCGAAAGCCGTCGGCGGTACGGTATCCGTTTCGGAAAACGGTATCCGTGTGGAAAACGCCAATGAGGCGACCTTCTATTTCACCTGCGGTACGAATTATCAAATGGAATCCCGCGTATTTTTGGAAAGCGATCCTCATAAAAAGCTCGCACCTTACGCAGACCCCCATGAGGCTGTAACCGAAAGACTGGATAAAGCGTGTGAAATGACCTATGCAGAGCTGTATGCGCGTCATATCGCGGATTATCGAAGCCTCTTTGACCGTGTCAAGCTCGATATCGGCTATGACGAAGCAGACCTTTTGATTCCCACCAATATCCTTTTGACTCGCTATAAAAACGAAAGCCGAAGCGCATATCTGGAAACGCTCTATTATCAGTACGGCAGATATCTGCTCATTGCGTCCTCGCGTCCGGGCGGTTATCCCGCTACCTTGCAGGGAACGTGGACGGCGTACGATAGCTCGCCTTGGGGCTCAGATTATCACCATAATATCAACGTGCAGATGAATTATTGGCTCTCGGGCATTGCGAATCTTGCGGAGTGCTTCCTGCCGTATAGCGAATATGCAAAGGCGTATCTCCCCAAGGCAAAGCGCATTGCAGACGAATATATCGCAAACGCATATCCCGAAAATCTTTCTTCCAAGGGCGAAAACGGCTGGGCGCTCGGTACGGCGGCGCTCCTTTACTGCATCACGGGAACGAGCGCGAAGGACCACTCGGGTCCGGGCACGGGTGCTTTCACCTCGCTTCTTTTCTGGGATCATTATACCTATACGGGCGATAAGAAATATCTCCGCGAGGTGGCATATCCGATTCTCCGCGATATGTCCCTGTTCCTTTCCAAGGTGCTTGTGGAAAAGGACGGCAAGCTCCTCGTCAAATATTCCGCCTCTCCCGAACAGCAAAACCCCGACGGCTCGTATTATCAGACCATGGGCTGTGCGTTTGATCAGCAGATGGTCTATGAAAACCACAGACGAGTGCTGGAATCTGCGGATATCCTTGGCATCACGGACGACCCGCTTTTGGATGTCATTCGCGCGCAGATCGACCGCCTTGATCCTGTTCTTATCGGTCTTGACGGACAGATCAAGGAATTTCGTGAGGAGGAGCATTACGGCGATATCGGTGAATATACGCACCGCCATATCTCGCATCTCGTCGGACTTTATCCCGCGACCATCATCAATAAAAATACCCCCGAATGGCTCGAGGGCGCAAAAGTTTCGCTTACCAAGCGTTCGGATAAATCGACGGGCTGGGCGGCGGCACACCGTCTTTGCGCGTGGGCGCGTACGGGACTTGGCAACCGTGCGTATGACCTCTATTATTCGATGCTGAAAAACAATACGCTTCCCAATCTTTGGGATGACCACCCACCGTTCCAGATCGACGGAAATTTCGGCGCTGTGGCAGGCATTTCCGAAATGCTCCTGCAAAGCCAAGCGGGATATATCGATTTTCTTGCCGCACTCCCCGACGTTTGGAAGGACGGCTCGTTTGACGGTCTTGTCGCAAGAGGCAATTTCGTCTGCGGTTGTGATTTTGCAAACGGTAAGGTAACGGAAATGCGTATCACGGCGCAAGCAGCAGGAAAATGCCGTGTGAAATACGCAGGCATTGCAAACGCTAAGATTTCCGCGCCCGTTTCCGTCCTTGCGGAGGATATGATCGAGATCGATATGGGTCTTGGCGCTTCGGTTACGATCGTCCTTTGATTTTTTGATAACATGTAAATAAAGAGGCACGCATTGGCACACCAGCGATAAAGCAGGTGTGCCAACGAAATTTGCCCTTCGGGCAAGTGAAATAGCTTCGCTGTGAAATATTTGCTTTGCAAATGTGAAATGTTCGCATACGCGAACGTGGGCAAATTTCATTTCACATCGAGTGAAGCGAGATATTTCACAATGTGCGACAGTGCATTATTTCACATTTTGCGTGAGCAAAATATTTCACTTTCTGCATTTGTTACCACAAATGCTATGCTTGCAAAAAAGAGGACAGAGAAACGTAAAAATTTCTCTGTCCTTTTCTGTTTGTATTTGTCTTTTGTTCCGCTTTATCGCAGACACCCTCTGGCGTGCTTCTTTTCTGTTTATTTCAAGAAAGGTCAAAATGACGGATCTCACCCTTTCCGCTGGTGTTGGGTGCGTCGTAGATATGATCAAATACGACCTGATACGCGGCGTCCTCTGCGGTCAGGACGGGCTTTTCGTTGATGGTTACGTTTTTCATGGTCAGTGTATCCAAAACGCAGGAAACGTAAGGGTCAAAAATTTCATATTCTCCCGAAACGACGGATTTCGGACCGATAACAACGGGAGAACCGAGCGGGAAACGTTCAAAATCGATTCGGATACGAATGTTTTCGAGGTGTAAATATCCGATGTTGGAACCGATCTCCCATGCGCCGAAATGTCCCGTAACGGGGTTATTTTCCCGATAGCTTTTCATGTTGCAATGACGGGAGTATACGTCGATATCTTCAAAATAGATATGGTCAGCGCTGCCGGGTGCGCCCCATTCTGGGTCTTCACCGATGATATAACGAGGCGTCTGATAGTACATCTTAAAGCATTGAACGCCCGAAACCTTGCGGACCAGTACGTTTTCGAGTGAACAATCCTCGATAGAACCATCGTCAAAGCGATACATACCGGGCTGGATACGAATATCCTTGAATCGGCTGTTGGGATCGATGAAGAGCCCCTCCACAAAGGCATTTTTGAGAGGACCGAAATTGATGGAGGAATCCTGCCAATCGTACATATTGAGCGCGATGAGGTCATCGCCGACAAGCCCCGAAAGATTTCGGACGGCGATATTTTCCGTGTTGCCGTTGACGTGAATACCGTCTGCAAAGCAATCGTCAAAAGAAATATCGTGGATCACGATATTTCGCGCATTGCCGATTTGCACGGAAAAGCCGGCGGTATGACGAAACGTCAGGTCTTTCAGATAAAGATTTTTCACGTTGGAAAAGAGCATACAGGTGGAAACACCGTACATACTGCGTTCTTCATCGATCTTACCGCTTTTTCCATATCCCATGCGGGCAGTATGGGATTCTTCCCAAGTACCGCCGAAAATGGCGATGTTTTCGTTGGTATCCTCTCCCATGACGGTTTGCTTGTGCGTGCCGTCTTTGACGTTGCGATTGCGAAGCATCAAGACGTTTACGTCGGGCAAAAGGCGAATGGTTGCGCCATATGCGATGATCTTGCAATTTCCATCTATCAGAACCGAGCCGTCAAGATCATAGGGAATATCGGACGGCGGAATTTCAATGATTTCGTTTTCATCGACGGCGCGTTGCAATGCGCGAGTCCAAACGATGCGTTTTTCATCGTTGCAAGACACGATGTCGGTATCATGGATATAATCAGTAAGCTTGGCGGTTTTGGAAAGCGTTTGTATCGTTTCGGAAACAAAGCGTTCGGTTTCCTCCGCCATAAGGCGAATCGTTTCTTTTCGGTTTTGCATGAGGTCAGCTCCTTTATCATATGGATGGTTGGTGATATTATACTAAATTGTCATTGCTTTGTCAAGTGTGAAAAAATTTCAAAAATTTTTCAAAAAAGTGAAACTTTTTTGCGGTTTTTCCGACTATATGGATAGAATACCAACCAAAAAGGAGGACTTTTGATGAAAAAAACACTACTTTGGACGATTATTTTGGCACTTTGCGCGTCCACATTTTTCGGCTGTACCCCCGAACCGGAGGAAACGGAGACCACTGAAGAACCATCGGAAACGACCACGCATATATGCGAGATTTACCCCGTAACGGCAAAGCCCGTCGTTTATCTTTATCCCGAAAAGGAGACCGAAGTTTCCGTCAAGCTTGATTACAAAGGTACGCTTACCTGCACCTATCCCAAGTATCAAAACGGCTGGCATGTAATAGCAAGACCCGATGGCACGCTTACAAACCTTGCCGACGGAAAGGAATATTCCTATCTTTTTTGGGAGGGAGTTGACGGTGCCCGGTATGATATGCGCCGCGGTTATTGTGTGAAAGGGGAAGATACCGCTGAATTTTTGCAGGAAATTCTTGCAAAAATGGGTCTTACACCGAAAGAATACAATGAATTTATCGTATATTGGCTTCCGAGAATGGAACATAATCCATATAATCTCATTACATTCCAAGGGGAAGCATATACCGATATCGCTCCCTTGACGATCACCCCTGCGCCCGACAGTCTGCTTCGCGTATTTATGGTATACAAGCCGTTGACCGAGCCCATCGAGGTGGAAGAACCCGAGATCGAACCCTTTGTTCGAGAGGGTTTTACCGTGATTGAATGGGGCGGTTCGGAAACCAAATAACGAAAAAAATCCGAGTTTCTGATGAAACTCGGACTTTTTATGTATCAATGCGGTCATTCTTCTGTGAATTTCGTGTAATCTCTCTCAAAAAGGGCATCGCAGAGACGCATTTTGAGTCTTTCCGGCGGTACTTTTTTGAGAAGTGCATCACAAATGAATTTTTTGCTCTTGCCTGTATATTTCGGAAGCTTTTCCGCGCTTAAAATATCGGCAAGCTCATTTCGCCAAAGAAGAGAAAGCTGTTTTTTCAGCGGATCTTTCTTGTTTTTTTGCGGCTCGCGGACGGTTTCAAAGGAAACGCCTTCTCGAACCGTCATGGAAACGAGCCCCCATTCGGGTGGGATATGCTCGTCAGCATGCGCATGGATGCTGCCTGCACAAAGATAACAAAAATCACAAAATTGATCGTACCCCTTGATCTGGTCGGCAAGGCGCGCATAACTGTCGCTATGGCTTTTGATCTCGATGCCGCAAAGTCCTTCGGGCAATACGGCGATCATATCTGCGCGGACCTTTCCGATGTTCTTTTCTTCAAGAAAACGAATTTTTTCGTATCGTTCCTCAAAAAAATCACAGAGGGCATCTCGCAGGGGAAGGGTATCCTTTCGCAAAAGCCAATCGTTTTCGAGATTCATGCCTTGGGAACGTAGATGCGGAGATGCGCTGCGTCCGCTTCGGTCATGGTTTTGGTAACCAATGCAGAAAGGTTGAATGCACGGTAGGAATAGCTTGCCCACCAGTTATTATCCACAACGATGACATTGGTGTCTACGTTTTCGGGACGGGGAGAGGTCTTGGAGCCAAGAGAGGTCCATGCTTCGGGGCGATACTGATAGCCTTCGTCCACGATGATGATGGCACCGACGGGAAGATCCTTTTTCTGGAAGATATCCGAGGAAATGAAATTCGGGATATTGGAGGCGGTGCTGTTTTCAGCGGAAACGCGGGTGGAATTGGAGGAAGAATTATAGTAGGATGCAACCATGGGCTTCCAATCGAATACCTCGTATTTTGTCATATCGTTTGCGGAGGAAACGACACCGAGTGCGGCGAGGACTTCAAAGTCTGCTTTTTTCTGATCGCCGGAGGTTACGAGTGCGGTCGTAGGCTTTTTCTGACTTTCGGGAATGGTCGGGTTTGCCACGACGGGAACGTAAACGCGGAAATAATCATTGTCTGCCGCGGTCATGGTTTTTGTGGAAACGGCGGAGAGGTTGAAGGCGCGGTGTGTATAATTGCCCCACCAATCCTTGTCAACGACGGTGATCGTATTCGTTACGTTTCCGGGACGGGGAGATGTCTTGGCGGAGAGATCTGTCCATGCTTCGGGACGATACTGATAGCCGCCTGCGACCCAGATCACGGAACCGACGGGGATGGCGTTCTTTTCAAAGATGCGGCTTGCGTTGAAGTTGACGACGTTTGCCGCAGTGCTGTTGTCCTTGGTCGTCAAAACGGAGTTCGAGGAGGAATTATAGTAGCCCTGAATCTTCATTTCGAGATCGAGAACGGCATATTCGGCAGGGTTGAAGCCTGCATCCTCGAGGATCTTCTTGTCCTTTTCTGTGAGAGAAGAGGTTGCAACAGGAACGATCTCGGGTGCAAATTCAGACTGGGTAACCTTGAAGGGTTCCTTGACGGCGTTGGTAACGGATTCGCGGATCACGTCAAGGTCATCGGGGTTGACGGCATAGTTGATGCCGCTCTTCTGATGTGTGGGATACCATTCCACGTATTCAACGGGATAGCCTGTGAAGGTATGGAACCATGTAAGTGCGGTGAGATAACGGCCTGTCGACCAGCTCATGTGGTAGCCGTCGCGGGTAACCTTATCGCCAAAATCAGATGTGCGGAGATTCTGAACGGCTGTACCGCTGGGGATCACACCGTCGATTTCGTCGTAATTTTCAAGAACGTATTTGCCTGCATCCAGGATCGCGTTATACATGGTCATCTGATCCTTGCCGTAGTTGGCAAAGCCCGAATGGGTCGAACCTGTCTGGTATGCCCATGTCATATGCCAATAGATCTTAGCATCGGGATTTTTGCTGTACTGCTTGATATAATTGAGAATGTTCTGAAGATTCTTGAAGGTCTCGATTCTGCCGCTGTCCTGGCTTACCTGCTGAATGGTGATGATATCCCATTCTTCGTTTTCCAGCGCCCAGCGGATGCTCTTCTTGGATTTCGTAATCGTGCCCCACTCGTTATACTGGTAGTCATAAGCCGCAGCGTTTGCCTGCATATTCGACCAGTGGGTATCGAGAGAGCAGCCGCCGATATAAAGGTTGGCGATGATGATATCCTCCATGCCTGCGGAGTCGCAAATATCCCAAAGGAATGCGGTGGCGTCTTCGCTGAAGCTGTTACCGATGGCAAGGACCTTGAGAGATTTCTTTTCCAGCTCGGGAACGGTGGGAACGGGAGCTTCTGTCGTAGTCTCTGCCGTTGTCGTTTCCTCTGTCGTGGTCTCTGCCGTGGTCGTTTGGGCAGTGGTGGGTGTGGGGGTGGTTGCTTCTGTGGTGGTCGTGGTAGCGGTGGTGGTGCTATCGGTCGTGGATTCTGCGGGCGCGGTGTTGCAAGCGCAGAAGATCATGGTAAGCGCAAGAACAAATGCCACAAGAGCGGTGAGCTTTTTCATTGTTTTATGTCCTTTCGTATAATAATGTACGGGAAGAATAGACAAAACGGCACGCACCGTGGGTTTTCGCGGTGTGTGCCGTTTTTTGTTTTTTTGTCAGTTGTCCCGCCGTAGCTATCGGTTTGCTTTTGGCGAAACATGAAAACGGCGGCACATGGATGCGGATGTTTTGATCCCACAGGAACTCGCGCGGATTCGTCCTCGCCGTTTTGCTTTGCATTTTATTATGGAAATACTGCGATAGGCGAGCTGTTTCCTGCGGATGTTATCCGCTTATCTCTGAACGCGGCCGGAGCCGTCGCCCTTCATGAGAGTTGCCACTTCGTCAACGGAAACGTAGTTGAAGTCGGTTTCGATGGAATGCTTGAGGCAGGATGCCGCAACAGCAAATTCGATGGTCTTCTGGCTGTCATAGCCGTTCATAAGACCGTAGATAAGACCTGCGCCGAAGGAGTCGCCGCCGCCTACGCGGTCAACGATATGAACGGCGTATTTCTTGGAGAAGTATGCTTCGCCGTCAGCGTAGAGCATAGCTGCCCAGTTGTTGTCGTTTGCGGAGATGCTTTCGCGGAGCGTGATCGCAACCTTTTCAAAGCCGAAGCGTTCAGAAAGCTTCTTAGCAACGTCGATGTAGCCTTCGCGGTTGAGCTTGCCGCCTTCAACGTCGTTGTGGTCGGGCTTGATGCCGAATACCTTTTCAGCGTCTTCTTCGTTTGCGATGCAAACGTCAACGTATTTGCAAAGCTCACCCATGACCTTGCCTGCTTTTTCGCTGGACCAGAGCTTCTTGCGGAAGTTGAGGTCGCAGCTTACCTTGATGCCTTTTTCCTTGCAGACCTTGAGTGCATCGAGGGTGATCTCAGCAACAGCGTCGCTGAGGGCGGGGGTGATACCTGTGAAATGGAACCATTCTGCGCCGTCGAGGATGGTGTTCCAATCGAAGTCAGCACGGTCAGCCATGCCGATGGAAGAATATTTGCGGTCGTAGATAACCTTGGAAGGACGCTGAGATGCGCCTTTTTCGAGGTAGTAGATACCCATTCTTTCACCGCCGCGAACGATGCTGTCAACGTTGACTGCTTCTGCGCGGAGAGAACGAACGGCCATGTCGCCGATGGAATGTGCGGGGAATTTGGAAACGAAGGCAGCGTCCATGCCGAAATGTGCAAGGGATACCGCTACGTTTGCTTCGCCGCCGCCGAAGCTGGCTTCAAAGCGATTTGCCTGTTCAAAACGGAGATAGCCCTCCGGATTCAAACGGAGCATCAATTCACCAAAACAAACAATTTTACTCATTTTTGAAATCCTCCGATTTTATATATTAAATTTTTAATTTTCTGTTTTGTCGTTTTTTTCCAAATAAAGGTCTGTGCAATCGAGAAACGCCTGCGAATCGAGGGTCGAGCCGGCACAGGAGATCTCTTTGGAATATCCGCATTTTTTGCAGGTGATATGAACGCTTTCGCGCAGGGGTTCGACAAGATAATCGCCGTCTCCATCGCATCCGCAATGGATGTGATGCTCCTCGGCGAGGTCGCCAAGCACGAAAATGATGAGGTCGCGGATATGTTCATCGCCGTAAAAATCATCGCGGTTTGCGTCCCCGATATGGGCAAGCTCGGTATCATCGATGATCTCGGCAAGCTCGCGGTCGGACATTTCCACGGCTTTCATCACAGCGCCCTTGGAGCCGACGAAAAGAATGTCGATATTTGCATATGCGCAGGGAAAGGTGAAAAGCTCACGCGAGGTGAGAAGCTTTCTCGAGACCTTGTATCTATGCGGAGAGGGGCAGAAAATGCAGGGAACGGTGAGACGGATCTTGTCGTCCTCCGCGTTTTCAAGGGTAAGCTCCGAGCAACCGCATTGGCATTTGAGTTTGATGATATCGCCCGAGAGCGCAAGTGCGCCGACAACGCTGAATACGGTCGCGCCGCAATGCGGACAGCGATAAGCAAGGGTCGTATCTTTGGGTTGTAAGATCATGTGGATAGGGATTCCTTTCTAAGAGAAAAAGGATACGGAAATGCCGTATACAAACGGCTCTCTCTTTATTATGCACCAAAAGCGCGATTTTGTCAAGAAATTTGCCGAATTTGCCGATAATTATATATTCCTAAAATCAGGTGATGAAAAAAATAAGTCAGAGCAAAGAGGTTTCATGAAAAAACGTCCTGAAATCTTCAAACGCCGCCGTCAGATCCCAAAGACTTCCGTTATGCCCTGAAATGGGATGCGGGAACGGAATGAGCGGTGGGGCATTTGTGATTTAAGCATGATCATCCTGATCCAATGTTCTGATAAAATAAGAGGGTGTACAGCTCCACGCATGACACATGCTGTTGATCATCTTATCTCCATAAGGAGAGAGGTCGGGTTTTTCCGGAACGAAAACCTCGTAAAAGGTATCCGCGCCTTTTTTGATCATCAATCCCCAAAAACTCTTGATATAGGAAATCGCTTCCTTTTGTTTGCCGAGCTTCATCATGGCTTCCGCCAGATAATGATTCATATACGGAGTCGTGGGCTTTATGCTTTGAGGATTTTTCATTGTATTCTGCAAGGCTTCCCAAGCGATCTCCCCATCTATTACACCGCCGAGTATCATCCAGACGACAGAATGAACACTGATTTGTTCCTTGTCATATCCGACGGCAAAATTATGATCTTTGGCATTGTAGAGATGGCGGTATGCCGCATGCTTTGTGTCTTGATAGCGCGATTGGTATATCGGAGCGTCTTTGTGGTTCAGCTTTGATAATGCTTGAGCAAGGCGGTCAAGGGTATATAAATATACCCCGTTCAGCGACACGGTCTTTTCCAGCGCGTCATTCCAGTCGATAAAGACATCTCTTTTGTTAAACAGAGAAAGAATGCCGTTTTCATCCGTGATTTTTTTAGCCGCATCCATCTGCTTCTGAGCTACGGGGTAAATATCAAGAAAGGTTTCGGCGTCTCCCGTGTGCTGATAATAATCGCAAAGCGTTGTAACAAAAAGCAAGGCATAATCGTACAAGAACCAATATCCGGATACAAACTTTGGATTTTCGTATATATAACCGGGTAAAAAGCCCGTGTCATTACAGTCTGCGGCGGCGAAAAGATAAAGACATCGGCGAACGATATCCGTTTGCTGATAGGTATAATAGTTCGTTAATGCCTCTAAACGCAGATCGCCTATCCACAATCGTCTGTCTCGCTTCGGACCGTCCTCAAAAACTCTGTGCATACAGTTTTTCAGCGTATTGACGGATACCGCATCAATGGCGCGAAGCTCTTCGTCGGCAATATCGAACGAACGCAGATTTCTTTTGTCTGCACTCGTAACTGCCGTAAAATGAAAATCGGAAAGCGTGATCTCTCTTGGCGTATACAGTACGCTGATTTTTATGAAACGCGCGGCATATCTGCGAGGCATCCGATATTCTCCGATGCTATCGAGGTTGAGAATCTCTTCCTGCAGCCAAGAAGCGCAAAGTCTTCCGCGGTAGGAAGAAAAATCCGCATCGGCTTCGTCTCTGTTTTCGCTGAATTTCAGAGAAAGCCGCACGGGTGCATCCGGATACATATTCGTATACCCCAAAACGAAAGAAAAGTAGCCGACGTAATGATTGCCGAGATCGATCTCAAAGGAATCTCCGCTATGAAGAATTTTATTTTCGCTTGCAACTCGAATTTCTTCCTCGTATATTTTGGGCAGATTTTCTTCTGCTTTTTGCCAATAATAGTGATTCATATGATTACGTTAACCTTTCGTTATGAATTTCTGATAGCAAAAATCTCTTAAAAATGGTGAAGCGCACATTTCACGGGATTTTCTGCAAAAATAAGCCCGTCAAACTTTTCGCTCAAAACCTTTTTGAAATAGGTGAAAAAGGCGTTTTCCGTGAAATCATGACCTGCTGTGAGGACGGAAAATCCCATTTCTGCGGCGTCCAGAAGTCCGTGATAGTTTGCCTCGCCCGTCAGATATGCATCCGCACCCGTTGCCATAGCGGAGAAGATGGCATCCTTGCCGGCGCCGCCAAGCACTGCCACACGGGAAACGGTATCCTTTCCCTTAGATGCGAGAATCGAGGGTGCGCCGAGCTTTTCTTTGACATAAAGACAGAAATCCTCAAACGTCATTTCATGCTTGAGGTCGCCGAAACGGGAATCCAGCCCCTCCTCCGCTTCAAATTTTTCGATATTTTGAAGCTCCAGGGTTTCGGCGAGGATATCGTTGATACCGCCCTCCACCGCATCGAGGCGCGTATGGAAGCTCATTGCGGAGATACCGCTCTGTAAGAGGCGAATGACCTTTTTCGAGGTGATATCTTCGCCGTTCATATGCTTGATGCCCTTAAAGATGAGCGGGTGATGGGAAATGATGAGGTCAGCGCCGATTTTTTCGGCGTATTCCACTGCTTGCATGGTGATATCCAATGTAAAGAGGATCTTTTTCACCTCTGCACTCGGATCTCCGCAGACCATGAGACCGTCGTTGTCCCAATCGCAGGAAAGAGAGCGGGGAAGCAGGGTATTGAGATGGGTATAAAGTTCGGAAACGGTTGCCATATGATCCTCCTTAGTTTTCGATCTCACGAAGCTCGGCGGCGATGCCTTCTGCGAGCGCGCGCTCGGCAGTTGCGTCATGACCACCCTTTTCCATGCCTTTGATCTTCTCATTCAAAATATCGAGATGACGCTTGCAAAGCAGGGTAAAATTCTCTTTGTTTTCGGTTTTGTGTGCGATATTATATGCGCCGAGATAGGCTTCGAGATCGCTGATCGCTCTCGTTTCTCCGTCGTAAACGGCGCAAATGATCTGATAAAATTTGCCCTCTGCCATCGTTTGCATTTCTTTTTCGATGCGATAGCCTTTTTCGGCAAGCTCACGGCGAAGCTCGGGAACGTGCTGCATAGGCTGTAAAATGAGGCGCGTTTTTCTTTCGCGGATAAAGGGTGCGGCATCCAAAATACCTGTGATCATCATGCCTCCCATGCCTGCGATGGCAATATCGGTAACGGGATATTTTTCGATGCCGTGCAGTCCGTCGGTGAGTTCTGTATGGATAAGATCGGAAAGTCCTGCATCCGCGATATTTTTGATGGCGCTTTCGATGGGCCCTTTATGGATATCGGATGCGACAGCACCCGAAAGCATACCGTTTTCCGCGAGATAGATGGGAAGATAGGCGTGGTCTGTGCCGATATCGGCGAGATATGCCCCTTTTTCGACGCAGGAGGCGACGGCAAGAAGGCGATTGTCGAGTTTGGTTTTCATGTTTTCCTCTGGTGTTATATATCTTAGTTGTTTAGTTCTCAACTTTTTTCTTTTTGAAAGAAAAAGGAACGTGTACTTTTCTTGTGCAAAACAAGAAAAGTACCAAAAGAAATTTGCAAGCGTTCCGCTTGACCCTCCGCGGCAACGCTACGGGGCGACCTCGGAACCACGCCGAACGAAAGCCGACATCTAAAATTCATGTTTGACGGCGCTAAAGCGCCGTCATCAATAAAGTCCAATGCTTCTGCCCATCGGTGGGAGCAATATCCAATTTTTATATCAATATGGGTCAAGGGGCTTGTCCCTTGCGCTTCTTTTGGTATCTTTTCTTGGCGACAAGAAAAGTACATAAGAACTTTCCCCTTCGGGCAAGGTGCGCGAAGGGGAAGAAAAAACAATTATTTGTTTTTAAGGAAGCTGTTGATCTTGGTGAGGAGCTCGTCGCAATCAACACCGTGAACAGCACAAGCTTCTTCAACGGTTTCGCCGCGGGAAGCAGGGCAGCCGAGGCAGTGCATACCGATCTCAAGGAAGAAGGGAGCGGTTTCGGGAGCGATATCGAGAATATCGCCGATGATTGTCTGTCTGGTGATTTCCATAATAATAACCATGCCTTTCATATTTTTTATTGAGTTCGGAGACCTTTTGGTTTCCGTTTGCTTTTTTGAAATGGATCGTGGAATCTTTCCACAACAATATTATTTTATCATAAGCTTTTCTTTATGTCAATATATTTTCTGTAAACCTTTTTTTCAGAACGGGGAAAAAAGCGCATTTTTGAAATTTATGTTTAATCTGCACAAAACAAGGCGGCTATTTTCTCTGCCTTTGAGGCAATCAAAACAAAAAATCACTCTTGCATAATGGAAAAACTGCCGTTATAATAGGGGTACGGCTTGACCGTGAATACTTATTTTGGAAATCGAAAAGCCACTCTGCTGCCGTGAGCGTAGCTCTATACACCCCGTCACGGAAGGGTGGCTTTGGTATATAATTTTTGGATAGTATATTTTTGAAAGGCTGGTATCTCACTATGGAAAAAATTCACTCTCGAGACATTCGTAACGTGTGCTTGCTTGGGCATGGCGCAAGCGGTAAGACCTCGCTTGCGGAAGCAATGCTTTACGTTGAAAAGCAGACCGACCGTCTTGGCAAGACTCCCGATGGCAACACCGTTTGCGACTACGATCCCGAAGAAATCAAGCGCGGCTTCTCTCTCCAGTCCGCTATCGCTCCTCTTACTCACAACGGCACGAAGATCAATATCATCGATACTCCCGGATATCTTGATTTCGTTGGCGAAGCAGCGCAGGCGCTCCGCGTTGCAGGCTCTGCCCTCATCGTTGTTGACGGTAAAGCAGGCGTAGAAGTCGGCACAGAGCTTGCTTGGGATATGGTTACCAAGGATAAGCTCCCCCGCGCATTCTTCATCAATAAATGTGATGACCCCGACGCACGTTTTAAGCACGTTTTCCAGCAGCTTCACGATCAATTTGGTTCCACCATCTGCCCTGTTGTCATTCCGCTTATGACAGGCGATAAGATCGTTGGTCTTCTTGACCTCGTAGATATGAGAGCAAGAGCGTTTGAAAACGGTAAGGACGGTCAGGATATCGAAATTCCCGAAGGCAACGAGGAAAGAATCAATATCTGCCGCAATATGCTTTATGAAGCGATCGCTTCCACAAGCGAAGAGCTCATGGAAAAATTCTTTGAAGGCGAAGCGATCTCCAAGGAAGAAATCGTAAACGCTCTCCACGAAGGTATCCGCCGCGGCGATATCGCGCCCGTAGTCTGCGGTTCCGCAACCAACCTTTGCGGTATCCGTCTCCTTCTTGACGTGATCGTGGAAACACTTCCCAGCCCTGTATATCATAAGGCTGAGATCGTTGTCGATGCAGAAGGCGAACACGAGGTTCCGCTCCGCGAACACGGCCCCGCTTCCGTTTTCGTATTCAAGACCATCGCTGACCCGTTCGTAGGTAAGATGTCCTTCTTCAAGGTCATGGGCGGTGAGCTTTATGCGGATTCCACACTCAAAAACCTTACAAATGATCAGGAAGAAAAGTTCTCCCGTATCTATACCGTTTGCGGTAAGAAGCAGACCGAAGTGAAGATGCTCTCTATGGGCGATATCGGTATGACCGCAAAGCTGATCTCCACCAATACCAACGATACGCTTTCTCAGGCAGAAAATGCGCTTCCTTATAAGAAGATCGTATATCCCGGCTCTTACTATCAGATGGGTATTGCTCCCAAGGCGAAGGGCGACGAGGATAAGATCGCACAGGGTATTGCAAAGCTTCTCGAAGAAGACCTTACCTTGAAATATGAAAACAACGCAGAAACCAAACAGCTTCTCATCTCCGGTCAGGGTGATATCCACCTCGACGTTGTGGTTTCCAAGCTCAAGAATCGTTACGGTACTTCCGTCGTTCTCTCCGAGCCGAAGATCGCTTACCGCGAAACCATCAAGAAGAGAGTTGAAGTTGAAGCAAAGCATAAGAAGCAGTCCGGCGGTCATGGTCAGTACGGCCACGTTAAGATGACATTCGGCCCCGGTATCAACCCCGGTCTTGAATTCACAACATCCGTTGTTGGCGGTTCTGTTCCGAAGAACTACTTCCCCGCAGTTGAAAAGGGCTTGCTCGAATCTATGCAGAAGGGCGTTCTCGCAGGTTACCCCGTTGTTAACCTCCGCGCAGACCTCTCCGATGGTTCTTACCATCCCGTTGACTCCTCCGAAATGGCGTTCAAGATCGCGGCTTCTCTCGCATACAAGGATGCGCTTGCAAAAGCACAGCCTGTTCTTCTCGAACCCGTTGGTAAGCTTTACGTTACCGCTCCCGGCGATATGCTCGGTGATATCATGGGTCTTATCAATAAGCGCCGCGGCAGAGTTCTCGGTATGAACCCCGCAGAAAAGCATGGCGATCAGATCATCGAAGCGGATGCTCCGATGTCCGAACTCGTTGACTTTGCGATCCAGCTCCGCGCTGTTACACAGGGCAGAGGCTCTTATACTCTCAAATTCTGGGATTATGAAGAAGTTCCCGCCATCAACGCGCAGAAGATCATCGCAGATGCTTTGAAACAGGAATAATTTTGCTATCCTCTTTTCAAAAATATATACCAAAGGAAAATGCACGGATTCGTCCGTGCGTTTTCCTTTGGGATTTTTTTGAGGTTGTTTCAAAAATTTGAAGGTTTTTTATATTTCTGTTCGATTATATTGATGAAGCCCCGAGAAAACGATGAAAGGAGATGGTGCAGATGTTCTTTATGATGTTTGATGACGATGATGCTCGTGCGAAATTTGAGCGCATCTATATGCAATATCATCGAGCAGTATGGAATCGCGCGTTGGTCCTGCTAAAAAATCATCATGATGCAGAGGATGCGGCGCAAGAAACATGGTATGCGGTTTCTAAAAATTTGAACGCGATTTCGGAAGAGGATGCAAACACCTTGAAGGCAACGCTTTTGACGATCGTAAAATATAAGGCGATCGATATTTTTCGAAAGCGAAGTCAGCACGAGGATATGACGACCGAGCTTGAGGTGGCAGATTGGGAAGTGGAGGTCGATGACCGCTTGTTTTCTGAAATTTGCGAAAAAGAATCGGTTCATACGATCTTATCCTGTATGCAGGAGATGGACGAGCGATATACGGATATTTTGCGTCAATATTATTTGCAGGAAAATACGACAAGAGAGATCGCAAGGCTATTTTCCATGAACGTTAAGACGGTTGAAACAAGGCTTGCTCGAGGCAGAGCACTCCTCTGCAAAAAATTAAAGGAGAAGGGTATGGGCTGAGGGCTTCAGCCCCGAAGAAAGGAGACTTTTTATGAAAAACCAAAAATTGAAAGAAGCGCTGCGTGAGCTTGACAAGGTACATTTGAACGATCTTTCGCAGGCACCGGCGGAGGAAATGTATTATTCTCCCGAATATGAGAAAAAAATGAACCGTTTGCTCGGGAAAAAGAAAGAAAAATCACCGTTTTCTTGGAAAACGTTTGGACAGAGGGCAGGAACATTTGCGCTTGGCGCGGCATTTGCGGTGGGAATTACCATTGGGAGTACTTACGGAAAAGAACCTGAACCGATTGAGGAAGACCCTTTTTCATGGTACAACGATGTGGATTTCGTGGATGCTCAGTATACCGTGAATAGTCCTGTTACAAGTGAAACTGCCGAGGAGCTTGGCTATGAAAAAGGCACCTATGAATACGACTATCTGACTGCGCTTTCCGATATCGCTTATTATACAACCATTGCGAGAAATTACGTCAGCCGTGCCCAATATGAGTACAGCGAGGAGCATCTTATCGGAAGATTTTTTATGTACTATGTCAGCAAGGAGGAAGTCTGTGCGCCTTATGAGGGGATTATCAACCGTGCGCTTGAAATTTTGGAGTTTTGCGATTTTGCTCCTGCCAAGCTGTCTTATGAGATGATTTCGGAATATTCCGCAGGTCTGCCGTATGAGAAGCATTCTGCCAGTGTAACCTCCTGCCTCGGGCTGTCTCTTGGCAATATACACGAGCAACTGATGGCGGCATCGACAAAGCTTATGGGGTTGAACGAAAATTATCCCGACTATAAGGGGGCTTATCTCATGGGTGATGATCTTTTGGCGAAGGTGGATGCGTTGAATCGTGCTTGCCTGCCCGTTTGTATCAATAAAGACCTTCATATGGAAAAATGGCTTGCTTATTATGCAACGATCGAGCCCACACTGATTGTGGAAGAAGAGTTTATCAAAGAGCTCGACGCTGTGAAAATCACGATCTCGGGCAACGGAGTCTACTGTACATCTGAGCTTGCAGGCCGTCTCATTGAAAATTATCAATATGAAACGTTCGTTAATACCAGCGGATATACACAAACGAGTCAGATCGCGACAGAATCGATTACTATCTACATGCCTGTTTCCGCATATATGGGCGCAAATGCGATCGATACCAATTTGTATATTGAAAAATATGACGGTAAGGGGAGATGCTTTGAAGATCATTATGGGCTCACGATCGATCCTGCGGAATATTATTCCGATGAACCCATTGCGATGAACAATAAGGCGCTTGACGTTGTTCTTCGCGGATATTTCGGCGGCGATTATTCCGAAAGAGATTTGCTGGGTATTCAGGGTGTTTTGATCCAGTATTTTGAATACGAGGGATATCCGGCGAAGCCGTTTGAGGTTATGATCGATGTTTGGAACGGCACACGCGTCAGAACTTTGAAATGTGAGCTTGATGTTGCAGATGCGGAATCCGAGGAAGACTTTATCGAAGCGCTTGACGAGGATTTCAGTCATTTCCACGGACTTCGATATTTTAAAACAAATGGGGATGCTGATAGATTTATTTCCGAAGACCTTGTAAATGATCTGAATCCTTATTATGTCAATGGCTGATCGTCAATAACAAAGACCGCACGGAATTCCGTGCGGTCTTTTCTTTTAGTCCATGATATTGATATATTGATTGCCTGCAACGAGGATATGTCCGAGCATTTTGATCTCCATGATATCAAAGGCACGCTTGATCTCGCGTGTTGTGAAAATATCATCCGAGGAGGGAATGGGTACACCCGATGGGTGGTTATGTGCAAGTACGACCATGGATGCGCGGCGATAAAGCGCAAGCTCCATGAGACGGCGCAGCGTAATGGCGGCGGAATTGACCGAGCCCTCGTGGACCTTGACGCAATCGATGACACCGTATTTGTTATCAAGCATCAGAAGATAGACGGTCTCGACGTTGATGCCGAAATATTTATCGACGAGATAGGTGCCGATCTTATCCATGGAGGAGAGCGGCTCGTCGCCGTGATTTTTATCGAGCATATAACGGCGTGAAAGTGCAGGAATGAGCTTCAGAAGGGTCGCGCTGTGGCTCTTGATTCCCGGTGTTTCGATCAGCTCGTCAAAAGGGGCGTCGAATACCTCCGAAAGAGAGCCGAAACGCTCGATCAGCGCGTGCGCAATCTCGTTCGTATCCTTTTGCGGAATGGAATAGAATAAAAGGAGCTCCAAAATATTATGCGGCTCAAAGGCATCCAGTCCTTCGGCGAGGAATCGATTTTTCAAGCGATCGCGGTGATTTTCATGCATGATGGGGGTCTCCTTTGCTTCTTTGGGCTTTTTATCACAGTATAGCATATTTTTGGAAGGAAAACAAGGGTGTTTGCTTTATAAACATCTTTTGAATCAATAAATGGAATCGGGCTAAAACTATTGAAAAAAACGCGCTATTGTGATACAATATAAAATAAGATATTTTTTCGGAACCCGAGAGGAGAACTTGTAGGATGAAAAAGAAAATATGGGAAGCGCTTCGGCGCTGTGTGCCGATCTGGTCGGCGGTCTTGCTTGCTTTTTTTGTTGCCGCGCTTGTGATGGGCGCTGTGATCCGCAATAACAGCGCGGTCGCAAATGCGCTTCATGACACGGTCGGTGTCGGTATCCGCGCGGTGATGACGACGATCACGAGCTGGATCCCGTTTTCGTTTGCGGAATTTTTGCTCGTTTCTTCGCCCATCCTTTTGGCGCTTCTTATCATCGGCGTTGTGCGCCGCGTGAAGCGCTCGGGCTATGACGGTATTCGCTTTTGCGTGGCGTTGCTCTCTCTTGTTTCCGTCATTTATACACTTTCCATTTTCGGCTATGAGCCCGGATTTTATAATCGACCCGTTGCCGAAAAGCTCGAATTGAACCGCGAGGATCTTTCCCCCGAGCAGCTTCGTGATACGGCGCTGATCCTGATCGATCAGATCGAGCAGGACCTTCCGTACGTCGTTTTTCCGCAGGACACGTATTCCGCAATGACCTTTTCTTACGGCGAGATGAACGATAAGCTGAATGCTGCTTATGATACGCTTTGCGATACTTATCCCGATTTTGAAAGACTTCACAGCAATACGAAGCCCGTTATGCTCAGCGAGCCTTGGACATATACTCATATTTCGGGTATGTATACGTTTTTCACGGGCGAAGCCAACGTGAACGTCAATTATCCCGATTTCATCGTGGTCAGCTCTGCGGCGCATGAGATGGCGCATCAAAGAGGAATCAACCGTGAGGACGAAGCCAATTTCATTGCTTATCTCGTTTGCTCGATGAGCGAGGATCCGTATGTGCGCTATTGCGGCAATATAGACGTGCTCAATTCTGTCCTCAGTCAGCTTTATTCGGCTTCCCAAGAGCTTTATTGGCAGGTTTCCGATCTGGTCCCCAAGGAAGTGAAGCAAGAGAATACCGCGTACAGTCAATTTTTCGATCAATACCGCGAGACGGTCGTTTCTGAGGTTTCCACGGCGGTCAACGATAAGTTTATCACCTCCAACAATCAGCCTGCGGGTGTCAAGAGCTATGGACTTGTGGTCGATCTCGTTGCGGCATATTTGCTCGGCGGAAAATGAGTGTTTGTAAACAAGCGACAATTTGAAATACGATAAAAACGCCTATGGGCGGAATGGAGATTGGTTATGGCTGAAACGAAAAAGAAAATACTCATCGTGGAAGATGAACGAAAGATCTCTCAGGTAGTACAGGTCAATCTGATGATGGCGGGCTACGATTGCGAGGTGGCGGCAGACGGCGAAGAGGGTCTTCGTATGGCTTTGACAGGGAATTTCGACCTGATCCTGCTGGATCTGATGCTGCCTAAGCGCGACGGCTTTTCCGTTTGCCGCGAGATACGCAAGACGATGGATACGCCCATTATCATGGTAACCGCCAAGGAAGAGGCGGATGATAAGGTCATGGGGCTTGAGCTCGGTGCAGACGATTACGTTACAAAGCCCTTTTCCATCAAGGTGCTGCTGGCGCGCATCAAGGCGAATATCCGTCGCTTTTCCGGAGAGGTCGTGGAGCGCGTTGTGCCAAAGCAAGAGGATGAGGATAAGATCGTCATACGCGAGCTTGTGATCGACAATAAGAATTTCCGCGTAACCAAGAGCGGACGAGAGATCGAGCTTTCCAATAAAGAATATGAGCTTCTTTACTTCCTTGCGTCTCATGCGGACGAGGTCTTTGAGCGCGAGGAGCTTCTCGGTAAGGTTTGGGGCTATGATAACTATTACGGTGCCGTGAGGACCGTTGACGTTACGATGTCGCGCTTGCGTGCGAAGATCGAGGAGAAGCCCGCCGAGCCGGAATACATCATTACCAAACGCTCCAAGGGTTACTATATCCCCAAATGACGAGGTGGCGCGATGTATAAAAATCTGCACTACAAGATCATTTTGATCTTCGTCGTTTTCACGATCACGCTGATGACGGTCATCGGTGCCATGCTGGTCAGCGGGGCGTATTCGTTTTATAACAATGATTTTTTGGATGATATGAACGAGGCGTTTGACCCATCGGGAACGCTTTTGGCAGAGCTTACCGCGGCGCTCGGCGAAGAAAACGCCGCTGAACGCCAAAAGGAGATCCTTCGCTCCTACGCGAGTCAGCTCGGTATCAGCAAATACAGAAACTATTACATTCTTGATAGAAACGGTACGTTTTTGGAGGGCTCGGATGCGCGGCTTGGCGCGGAGCTGGACAAGACTGCCAATATGATCTCCGCCATGTCCGGCGTCAACGGAACGGAGAAGCAATTTTGGACGGATTTTATCGATTACGCTGTTTTTCTTTCTCTTGGAGAGGAAAATTGTATCGTCTATATTAAGGATATGCAGAATGAAGCGCGTTCGTTTACGGCGATGGTCTTTCAGATCGCCCTGCAAGCGCTTTTTATCGGTCTTGCCGTAGCCGTTTTGCTTTCGTTCTTTCTTGCGAAGGCGATCACATCTCCGATCGGCAGACTCACGGAGGGCGCGCAGAGGATTGCGCACGGTGAATTTGAAAGCGAGATCGAAAACCGCTCGGATGACGAGATCGGTGTTCTGACCTCTGCCTTCAATCATATGAAGGACGTACTCAAGGATACGCTTGACGAGATCTCGGGCGAAAGACAAAAGTTTGAAACGCTTTTCGTATATCTCAACGATGCGGTCCTTGCCTTTGATAATTCGGGCAGACTCATCCACATCAATAAGACTGCGTGTGCGCTTTTCGGCACGGATGGCGACGGTATGTTTTCCGATGGGACAAAGCTGACCTTCCCAAAAATGATCAAATCCTTTGAGGTCGACTACAAGGATATCTCGGGAAAATATAAAGAAAGCCAGAATTATATGATCCGCGACGTCATGTTCGATGAAAAGGCGCTTGACGTGAACCTTGCGGAATTTCGATATTTTGAAAAGAACGAGGAAAAAAAGGGCATTATGTGTGTTATTCATGATAACACCAGCCGCTATGAGCTCGATAAATCCCGCAGAGAATTCGTTGCGGATATTTCCCATGAGCTTCGCACACCGCTTACGGGCATCAAGGGTGCTTTGGAGACCGTCATTGCATATCCGACGCTGGATACGGAGATCCGAGATAATTTCCTCAATATGGCGGTGGAGGAATGCGACCGTATGACGCGTATCGTTTCCGACCTTCTCGTGCTTTCTCGCTTGGACAACAACAGGACGGCATGGAAGCTTGAGTCGTTTTCTCCGAGCAAATTCCTCGACCATATTTATGACGTTATGACGGCGGAGGCGAAAAACCGCTCGCATACGTTCAAAAGAAACTACCCCGTGGATATGCCCGAGATCACGGGCGACCGCGAAAAGCTACAGCAGGTGCTGATCAACGTGGTCTCAAACGCAATGAAATATACGGCGGACGGCGGAACGATCGAAATGACGGCGCTCCCTTTGGAAAAGGGGATCGCAATCTGTGTTTCCGATAACGGCATGGGTATTCCCGAAGAAGACCTGCCCCGTTTGTTCGAGCGTTTTTACCGCGTGGAAAAGGCGCGCTCGTCCGATGCGGGCGGCTCCGGTCTCGGACTTGCCATTGCCAAGGAGATACTGGATGCTCATGGCGGCGAGATCCGTGTCGAAAGCACGGTTGGCAAGGGCACCGATATGTATATCATTTTGCCCTATGAAACGATACTGAAAAACGAAGAGGCTCGATGAGCCGTCAGAAAGGAGATCGCGTATGCGACGGATGAAAGAACCGATAACCGAATACATAAAAACCGTCGCAGTCCTTCTTTTGATGGTCATGCTGATCTGCCTTTGCGTGATCTATATGCTTTCCTATCAAGGCGTTGGACAGTACGCCTTCACCAAGGATACGATGCAAACGCTCGGAAGCGAATCTGTGAAATATCAGTATGCGGACTATTTCAAATCATCCTATGTTTCGCCGAAGACGATCGTGTTTTCCGCGAAATCGCAGGGTGAGGATATCGGATTTTATACACTCGGCGGCGAGCATGCGCAGATATATGCCTCGCTTCTCCCGTTTTATGAGAAGCTTTTCTCGGAGCAGGGGGAAATGACACCCCTTTCTTCGGAGGACGGCGAAATGCTCTTTGAAACGCTGCGAGCGGGTGATTATATCTATCTCGCATACGAAACGGATCTGCCGAAGACCTTGCTTTACGCGCTTTCCACGGAAAACGCTATGGCACCGGTCGGCTCAGAGGAATATATCCGAGAGATCATGATCGTGCCGGACGAGTATCTGTACGATGCCATCAGCCTTGTTCCGATGGGGATGCAGGTCTATACCTCTGTGCATACGTTTTATGCGGTGGCGAGGGATTCTTTGGGAAATTACTATTGTTATACGACGGATTTCGTCCCATCCCTGCCTTCAGACGTAAGCTTTAACACAAATTATTATTTGACATATACTACAGTAGAATCCTATTTTGCCTGTGAGCCTGCGGCAAATTTTGATAGCGATGCCTATTTCGATCGCTGCGGCTTTGCGGATAAGATCACGGATACCACCGTTATCATCAAGGACGTTGGTGATGTTTTGCCCAAAAGCGCCGTTTCCGTCTCTTCGTATTATCCCGAAACGGATGAGATGAACGCACTTCTCGGGGCGCTGCTCATCAATCCCGATCAGGTAACCTCCTTTACGGACGGATCAGGTGTACGGTTTTACTACGACGAAGGAAGAAACGCCAGCATCTCCCCGAGCGGACTTCTTGAATATTCGGCGCACGGCGCGGAAGGCTTGCCGCTTTCCGATCTTTTTGAATATCCTTCGGCAAACGAGATCTTTGACGTGCGCGATTACGTTGGCGCTTCTTTGCTTTTGGCGCGTTCGCTGGAAAACGCCGCAGGGCTCGGCGGTGAATACAGCCTCTTTCTTTCGGGGCTTTGCTTCGATGGCGATACGATAACGGTTACGATCGGCTATGCCGTCGATGGCCTTCCGCTTTATTTCGGGGGATCTTCGGAGATCCTTCGTTTTGAATTCGAAAACGGTATGCTGAAAAGAGTCGTATACGATCTGAAATGCATCGCCGTTTCACAGGAGACTGATGTCTCCATCGATATGGTCTGGTCGCTTCGCGCCGCGATCGCCGAAAGCAACGTGAAAAAAGAATATGCATACGGCTATTGCTTCCGTTTGGATCATGAGCGCGTTACCGCAGAGCTTGTCGGACGCAAGCCGTAAAAAAGGAAAGGAGATTCACCGTGAGTTGGAAACAGATCAAAACATTTGCGATCGTGATGCTTTGCGTAATGAATGCTGTCTTTCTTTTTTTGATCATGCAAAGGCATTACCGCGCATCCTATTACGATGACGATCTGGTCGATTCTGCCCTTTTGGTGTTTCGTGAAAGCGAGCTTTATGTGGATCGATCTTTCCTTTCAGAAAAGGTGGTATCTCTTCCCGTTTATGTGGGGACTACGGATTCGCAGACGCTCGAGGATCTTGCGGTCGTCCGTGCAATTGCCAAGGCAGGCTATGAGCTCCATCGGGAGCCGGGCGGTATCCGCTGCGAAAATGCAGTCGGCGAATTTTATTTCGGCGATGACTTTGGCTTTTATTATATTGAAAAGGGACGATACGACAGACCGTCCGACCTTTTGGCAACGGAGCGTTATATCCTGCTGAAGGAGGACGGTGCCGATAAGCTGGGCGCGTTGAACGTGGTTGCCTCTTTCCTCGAAAAATACGATTTTCTTTCTGCGGAAACCGTTCGTTATGGTTATGAGATCGCGTATTCCGAGGTGTATTCCTCGGGCGTCAATTATATCGTAACGCTTTCGCAGAGCATTGAGGGCGTTCCTGTTTGCGAGAGGATTTGCGTTATGGTTTCCGGCGGACGCGTAGTCAGTGCAGACGGTATCTTTGCGACGGAGCCTCCCGAAACAAAGGAAAAGGCAGAAACGGTCGACCTGATCAATATCCTCTTCGAAGAAAAGGCGTATCTGGATGCGCTTTATCGAGAGGGCGGAAGCTTTTCGTATACGCCGATGGTGCTGACGGACGTTTCCTATTCGTATGCCGTATATTTTGATGCGGCAGGCAGCTTTTATCTGGTCCCACTTTGCGAGGTCGGTTATGCCAACGGCGAAACGAGAACCTATAACTGCGTATCGGGAAAGCTTTATTCCTGATTTTCTGAAAAATATCGATAAAATTTCAAAAATCAGTTGGCAATTTCAAAAGAATATGCTATACTGAATGTATATGATGTATGAAACTTACGACACGGCGCAATACGCCGTGTTTTGATAATGGCTTTTAGATAACTGCATTCCGCTTGGAATGCAAATGGCTTCAGAATGGAGATTTTGAATGGAAAAAATCGTTGTAGACGGAGGATATCCGCTTTCCGGAAAGGTCGAGATCAGCGGTATGAAAAATGCCGCAGTCGCTGTGATCTTTGCGACAGTCGTTTCCTCCGGTGTATGTGTGATCGATAATTTGCCTGAGATCAGCGATGTTGCCGATTGCCTTGCGATCCTGCAAAGCGTCGGTGCGCGTATCCGTATGATCTCGCGCAACAAGGTTGAGATCGATACGACGGATGTGCGCGATGCAGAAGCACCTCTTGATCTTGTTCGCAAGATCCGCGCATCTTATTATCTTGCGGGCGCGATGCTTGGCCGCTTCGGCAAGGTGAAGGTCGGCTTGCCCGGCGGTTGTAATTTCGGCGTTCGTCCGATCGACCTTCATGTCAAGGCGTTTGAAAAGCTTGGTGCGACGGTCGATCTCAGCAGCGGTTGTATCGATGCGGCTGCGGAAAACGGACTCAAGGGCGCAAATATTTATTTTGACAGCTGCTCCGTCGGCGCAACGATCAATGCGATCATTGCCGCTGTTATGGCAGATGGACTCACGGTCATTGAAAACCCTGCCAAGGAGCCGCATATCGTCGATGTTGCGAACTTCCTCAGCGCTTGCGGTGCAGACATTCGAGGCGCGGGTACAAGCGTGATCAAGATTTACGGCGGAAAACCGCTTCATGGCTGTGAATATGCGATCATTCCCGATATGATCGAGGCAGGAACCTTCATGGTCGCCGCCGCGGCAACGAAAGGCGGACTTTACATAAGCGGCGTTATCCCCAAGCATTTGGAGCCTATCACCTCCAAGCTTCGTGAAATGGGCGTCAAGGTGGAAGAATATGACCAGGCGGTCATGGTTACCGCAGGGGAAAAGCTGATGCCTGCCAATGTCAAAACGTTGGCATATCCCGGCTTCCCGACGGATATGCATCCGCAAATGGCGGTTCTGCTTTGCCTGGCAGACGGTCCTTCTCATTTGAACGAAACCATTTGGAATAATCGCTTCCGCTATGTGGAAGAGCTTCAGCGTATGGGCGCGAAGATCCGCGTGGAAGACCGAACCGCATATTTTGAAGGAAATACCGTGTTTACGCCTTCTTCGGTGAAGGCAGTTGACCTTCGTGCAGGTGCCGCCATGGTACTTGCCGCGCTCGCAACGGAAGGGCGCACGATGATCGAGGATATCGCGCTTATCGAACGCGGTTATGATGATATCGTAAGTAAATTCCGTGCTGTCGGTGCCAATATCCGCAAGATCGAGGTGCCGGAGCATTCATCGAAAGCATTTTTCTCGGAAATTAAAATATAAAAGGGCAGTTATCTGCCCTTTTTGCCATGATGATAGAATCGATACATGGGAAGGATATGATAAAAAATGAAAGATTTAAGCGTTTTTGATATTATCGGTCCGATTATGATCGGCCCCTCCAGTTCACATACAGCAGGCGCTCTTAAAATTGCGCGTGTGGCAAAAATGCTCGCGGCAACCAAGATCGTCAAGGTGCATTTCAAGCTTTTCGGTTCGTTTGCCAGAACATATCGCGGCCACGGTACGGACCGCGCGCTCCTTGCCGGTATTCTCGGCTTTGATACGTGGGATTACCGTGTTCGTGATTCCTTTGAACTTGCTACGGAGGCGGGGATCGAATATTCTTTCGAAGAAATGGACGGAGAAACGGATTATCATCCCAATACCGTTGTCATCACCATTACGGAAAAAAACGGTGAATCTTGCACGCTTCGCGGTGCTTCTATCGGCGGCGGCGAGATCGAGATCCATGAACTGAACGGCTGCAACGTTACCTTCTCCGGCAAAAATAATGCGCTTTTGATTCGTTCGAAGGATCGTCCCGGTGTGATCGCACCGATCATAAACCTCTTGGCAAACCATAAGATCAATATCATCAACTTGAACGCCTATTGCGAGGAAAGAGGCCTTACGGGCTTCACGGTCGTGGAATTTGACGGTGTTCTCAGTTCCGACGTGATCAAGGAGATCAGCAATCAGCCGGACGTATATTCTGCAACATTTCTTAAAGTGAAGTAAGGAGACAAGGAAAATGAAACACGGACTTGATTTTACAAACGGCGCGGAACTTCTTGCTCTTTGCGAAGAACACGAAATGACGATTTCCGAAGCGATGTTTTCTCGTGAGGTCTCTAAATTCGGTGTGGATCATGAGACGGTTTGGGAGAACATGGCGAAAGCGCTTGACGTTATGCGCGATAGCGTAAGAGATTCCCAAAAGGGAGATATGAAGCTTCTCGGCGGTTATATCGGCGGCGAAAGCAAAAAACTATTGAATCGTATTGAAAGAAAAGGCGCGCTTGGCGGCATGATCTCTCGTGCATCGGCGTATGCGATGGGCGTGCTTGAACTGAACGCATCGATGGGTCGTATCGTTGCGGCACCGACAGCAGGCTCTTCGGGGGTGCTTCCCGGAGTGCTCGTCGCTATCGATGAAGAATTTGAATTTGATGACGAAAGTTTGATCCGTGCACTCTTTAATGCAGGCGCGATCGGTTATATCATCAGCAGAAACGCAACGCTTGCAGGTGCTGAGGGTGGTTGTCAGGCGGAGGTCGGTGCGGCATCTGCGATGGCGGCTTCCATGATCTGTGAGCTTCTCGGTGGTTCTCCCGAGGTGTGTCTCGCGGCGGCAGGCGATGCTATCTCCAATATTCTCGGACTTGTCTGCGACCCCGTCGGCGGACTTGTGGAATATCCCTGTCAGAAGCGCAATGCCATGGGCGTTGCCAACGCCATCATCAGTGCGGAGATCGCTCTCGCAACGGGCGGACAAAGACTCGTTCCGTTTGACGAGGTCATCGCCGCGATGTATAACGTCGGCAGAAGTATTCCGTATCAGCTTCGTGAGACGGCGCTTGGCGGTCTTGCGGCGGCTCCGAGCGTGAAAAATATCAAACCGGGCTGCGCGACCTGCGGCGGATGCAAATAATTACATAAAAATAAACCTCTCTTTCGGTTGAAAGAGAGGTTTTTGGGATCATAGCGAACTATAAAAGAAGATTATTTTAACTCTTTCTTTGTGTCAATCAGACCAGCCAAATAATCAAGACTTACATTGTAAAATTGAGCCAACTGAATAGCACGGCTGAATGGCAATTCGCGTTTTCCTGATTCATAGGTGCCGTAATATTGATATGTTGTATTTATAATTTTGGCTACCTCAGCTTGGGTTAAGTCATGATCTTCTCGTAAACTCCGTAATCTTTTCGCATACTTCATATCTTGCTCTCCTTTTTTCTATATATGAAAATTATATCATAAATGATTAAAAAGACTTGATTTTTAATCACATGTGGTTTATAATAAAATCACATTCAATCATATGTGATTTATTTTGGAGCGTCTATGAAAACAACACTTGGAAAACTATGGCTTGGTGAACTTACACCGTGGAGTGAGGCAGAGGAAGAATATGAAGATGTATTGCGATATGCTGAAATCTTGGAGGCGTGTTTTGAAACGCTTATGGAGCAGTTGGATGAAGAGGGAAAAATGCTTTTGAAAAAATATGAGCAAACACAGAATGATTATTTGTTTTTGGCGAGGGAGGATTCTTTCAAAAAAGGGTTTTCTCTTGGTGTGAAGCTGACGGCAGAAGCCTTTTTCATGAAATAACTTTACATTTTCATTTTTTTGTGGTATGATAAAAGAAAAAATGGAGGACTTTCCATGAAACAGACTGCATCTCTTTTGATCCATCCGGAAGAGCTTGATCAAAAATGGATAAAACGCTGTGTTGATTTGAAGATCCCGACGCTTGCGCTGCATCCTGTCGGCGGATATCGTGCGCCGCTTACGATGAAAGCGATGCTGGACCGCCTTGAAACCGAAGAATTTCGTGCGCTCATCGACAATGCCTGCGAAAACGGTTTGACGATCGAATATGAAATGCACGCGATGCGTTATTTTTTGCCGAAAACGGAATTTGAACATCATCCTGAATGGTTTCGTGTAGATGAAAACGGTGAACGAAACGCCGACCTCAACTGTTGCGCGTCGAACGAAGAAGCGCTTGCTTTCATTGCCAAGCGTGCGGCAGAAGCGGCAAAAAAGCTCTACCGTTCCTCTCATCGTTATTTCTTTTGGGCAGACGACGCACACGATGCGTTTTGCCATTGTGAAAAATGCCGTGAGCTTTCTTCCTCTGACCAACAGCTCATCATCATGAACCGCATCTTAGAGGAGCTGCAAAAGGAAGACCCCGAAGCCACGCTCGCGTATCTTGCGTATTACGGCACGCTGACCCCACCCCAAAAAGTCAAGCCCCACAAGGGAATTTTCCTCGAATATGCGCCCATCGACCGCGATTTTCATAAACCGCTTGCCGATGCCACGGGTGAAAAAAACGCCGAACAGAGCAAACATTTGAAAGCGCTTCTCGAAACCTTTGGCAAAGAAGATGCCAAGGTGCTCGATTATTGGCTGGATAATTCGCTTTTTTCCAACTGGACGAAGCCCCCGAAAGCATTTACACCCGATGAAGCCGTGATTTTTGCGGATTTTGATTATTATCGCTCCCTGGGTTTTTCGGATATCTCCACCTTTGCGTGTTATCTCGGTGCGGATTATATCGAGCTCCACGGAGAACCCGATATCACACCGTTTGCAAAGGCGTTCCATAAGGCATAAACGCATAAAGATACAAAAACCCCGACAGATGATTCTGTCGGGGATTTCGTATATAAGGCTCGCCCTTCGGGAGAGCTCCCGACGAAAGTCGGGTGAGAGGGCGTACACGTGATATTGAGAGAAGGATTTCTCTATTATTGAAGTCGATCGAACTTGTCTCCGTCTTCGAATTGACCAAACCCGATATAACTGGAATTTTCTGCATCAAAAATGATGCCGTCTTCCACGATCGTAAAGGTATAACGGCCTCCGTCGTATGGTTCCAAAAGAAGCGTATCGCCGTCGATGGTGTATTTTCCAAAGCCCATGTAACTGCTGATGGCACTGAGAATAAAAGAGAACTGTCCATCTTCAAAAAGAGAGACGGTCGATTGATCGCTGGGGTCAAGCTCATTGAGACCGAAAACATATAACGCATATAATTGAGGACGGGGAGATGTAGTGGTTTCTTCCAACGTGGTATTTTCCGTCGTTTCATCATCGATATTCTGCTCACATCCGATAATGGAAACAGAAAGTATCAATGCCAAACATAGACACAAGATTTTTTTCATCATGATTTCCCTCCTATTTGCAAAAGAACTGCGATAAAGACGACTTCTCATAAAGAAGTTTAATTAAATTTACTCCGCTGAAAACAAATATTCGTTTTATTCTGTTCGATAAATTGGAATTTGATTGTTTATCTCAATGCTTTCATAAGCAGATATTTTTGATTGCCATTCGGAATATCGGGAAGAATGCCAATCACTTCATACCCGTGCTTTTGATAAAATTCGGGAGCTTGCCAACTCATTGTATCAAGATGAACGTGATGGCAACCTCTGCG
>JBGVLA010000105.1:0-5512 GCA_045124015.1 Eubacteriales bacterium
GCACCCATGTTGTTGGCATCCTTGATGCCGCCATCAATGATACGGCCGGGCAAAACCTCCGTGATATACGGTCCTTCCCCTTCTTTTGAAATGATGAGCGAGCCTGCTGCCGTTGCGGTCCACTGGGCAGTGGGTGTTCGCTGTCCGCCGTATTCGAGCGGGAAACGAAATTGACGTTCGGCAGAACAAAAATGCGACGAGCTGACCGCAGCCGCCCTTTCATAATATCCTGCGCTGACAAGCATCGAAGAAAGCATCGTCGCCTCCGCAAAGGTCGAGCAAGCACCATACAGACCGAAGAAGGGCTTTCCAAAGCTGAGAAGTCCATATGCTGAGCCTACGCATTGATTCAGAAGGTCGCCCGCAAAAATGGCTTCGATATCCGCAGGCTCGCATTTTGCCTTGGCAAGCGCAAGATTCAAAGCGATTCTTTGCATCTCGCTCTCAGATTTTTCCCAAGTATCCATACCAAACGTACCCGTTTCGTCGTGTAAATCGAAATCCGCACCGAGCGGACCTTCAAACTCCTTTTGTCCCACGACCGCCGCACCGCCAAGAACCGACGGCGGATTTTCAAGTTTTATAAGTCTCATAAACTCTCCGTTTCATGATCAAAATAATCCTGTGAGCCAATAGATGACCCCATACACCACCGAGCAAAGCGTACCGTAAACGATGACAGGCCCTGCAATGGTAAACATTTTGGCACCGACCCCCATGATAAAGCCCTCGCTTTTGTTTTCGATGGCAGGTGCCGCAACGGCATTGGCAAAGCCCGTGATGGGCACGAGCGTACCTGCACCCGCATATTTTGCGATGTCATCAAAAATACCAAGACCCGTGAGAAGCGCTGCCACAAAAACAAGCGTTACGGGAACAAGTGTTTTCGCCGTTTCCTCGGGAACCTTCCAATACAAATAGAGTTGTAGCAAGCATTCTGCAAGCGCACAAATTCCTCCTCCGATCAGAAAGGCAAACGTGCAATCCTTCAAGATCGGAGATTTGGGCATCCTTGACTTGACATATTTGCCATACGATTCCTTGTCCATATTCATTTTCTTTTTCTCCTTTTGATAAAAAATAGTGTGTTATCTCTATTTTTTCCCGAATCGGCAGATTTATTTACAGAAGTTTTTCAAGAATTTGCGAAAAACCATTTGACTTTTTTATAAAATGTGTTAGAATAGATATGTAATGTGTTGACGGCAGCTAAAAACACATCCCGAAAAAAATGAACATATGCTGCCTGGAAAAGGAGATCTATTATGCCTTACGTTATCAATGCTGATGTATGTCTCGGTTGCGGTGCTTGCGCAGACGGTTGCCCCGTTGGTGCTATCTCTGAACAGGACGGCAAGTACGTTATCAACGCTGACGAATGCGTTGACTGCGGCGCTTGCGCAGGTAACTGCCCTGTTGGTGCTCCCGAACAGCAGTAATTTCGCAAAACGATCTTTCGTTTTCGAACAGGCTCGATCAATCGAGCCTGTTATTTTTTGAATTTTTTTCAAAAAGGTCTTTTTTTCTTGGGAAATATGGTATATAATATAAGTTGTTTTGGTTACAATAGTGGCAATGAAATTTTTGCTTTAGTTTTGAAAGGAGTTTTTCTTTTCTCATGATGAATCCCGAAATCATCCCCGTTCTGCTCGGCGCGGATCTGAACTGTTATAGTGTTGCACGTGCATTCCATGAAGCATACGGTGTCGTTTCTTATGCGTTTGGCAGATACAATCTCGGAACAACGGAACACAGCAAGATCGTCCGTTACAGCCATGTAGACAATCTCGATACGGCAGGCGTCCTGCTCCCCATGCTCGAAACCTTCGCAAAAGCACACAGCGATGCGTTGTTGATTCTCGTAGGCTGTACCGATGCATACGCCGATCTCATCATTGAAAACAAAGCTTTTCTTTCGCAGTATTATTTCTGCTCTGCACCGGATGCCGCTCTTGCCAAAAAGCTCATTTCGAAAGAAGCCTTCTATGAAATGTGCGAGGAACACGCCCTTGACTATCCGAAAACCATCGTCATCCATGATGAATCGGAGATCCAAAAGCTTTCCGATCTGTCGTTTTCGTACCCCATCGTCCTGAAGCCCTCGAGCTCCATCCGTTATTGGCAAAACCCCTTCGACGGTATGAAAAAGGTCTATATCATCCGCACGAAGGAGGAAGCAGAGGAGACCGCGCGTACGATCTTCCGCTCGGGCTATGACGATTCTCTGATCGTTCAGGATTTCATTCCCGGAGACGATTCGGGTATGTATGTTCTGACTGCATATTCCGACCAAAACGCAAACGTCAAAATGATGTGCCTCGGCCATGTTCTTCTCGAAGAGCATACCCCCAAGGGTATCGGCAACCACGTAGCGATCCTGACAGAATACCATGAAGCGCTCATGACGCGCGTAAAAAGTTTTTTGGAAAAGATCGGATATACGGGATTCTCCAATTTTGATATCAAATTCGACCCACGCGACGGCAAATTCAAGATTTTTGAAATCAACCTTCGCCAAGGAAGAAGCAATTATTATGTAACCCACTCCGGTGCCAACCTTGCCCGTTTACTCGTATCCGATGCCAAAAAGCAGATGACGGACGGAACCGAATTCATAAAAAACGAATCCTTTTGGCATACCGTGCCGAAAAAGATCATATATTCTTATATCCGCGATGAAGAAACGAAGAAAAAAGTACAGGAGCTTGTGAAAAACAAAAAAGCAGGCACCGCACTTTTTTATGATAAGGATCTCCGCATGAATCCTCTTCGTTTTGCCTATGTTACCGTACACAATCATCGCTATTACAAAAAATACAAATTATATCCGTAAAAATGGGAGGGTCTGCCCTCCCTTCTTTTGACCTAGGGAGGCAAATATGGCAAAAACACTCGGTATTCTCGGAGGACTCGGTCCTGCCGCAAGCGTTTATTTTTATAAACTCATCACCGAACATACCCTCGCAAAACGCGACCAAGATCATTTGAATATCGTTCTGTTCAGTGGCGCGGATATCCCCGACAGAAGCGAATATATTATGGGAAAAAGCGAAAGCTCTCCGCTTCCGCTCATGAAAGAGGACGTAGCCAAGCTCATTTCCGTCGGTGCAGACCTCATTGCCATCCCCTGCAATACCGCGCATTATTTTTTTGATGAGATCAAGAAGATCTCTCCCGTGCCTGTTTTGAATATCGTTCAAGAAACCGTTTCACTTGCCAAAGCGACGGGTGCTAAAAAGATCGGCATCTTGGCAACAACGGGAACGATCCTGGCAGGTGCTTATCAGCACGCGGCAAGAAACATGAGCATCGATTACATAGCGCCGACCGATGACGATCAACAAACTCTCATGAGCATCATATATGACGCGATCAAAACTGCAGAAACGCCGAATTTCGATGCGTTCTATGCGATCGCCGACCGTCTCCTCGAAAAAGGCTGTGATGCTCTCATTCTCGGCTGCACCGAGCTTTCTCTCATACCCAAGGATAGCCGCTATGAAGCATATCCATTCATCGATTCTCTTTTTGTTTTGACCGCAAAATGTATCCAAGCATGCGAAAAAACGCCGTGCGGTTTCCCTAAGATCTATACATATATCGAAAAAGCAGAATCTTGAATATCGTTCAACAAGCAGAAAGGGGCTCCTATGCAACCGCTTATTACACTTGCCGAGGCGATCGGCTTTTCCGCAGAACAGATCAAAAATCCGAACCTGCCCATCACCGATATCGCTTATAATTCCAAAAACGCCGCAGAGGGTGTTCTTTTCGTTTGTCTTGTCGGTGCCGTAACGGACGGTCATCGATATGCGGCGGATGCGTATCTCCGCGGCTCCCGTGTCTTTGTCGCGGAAAAAGATCTTTCCCTTCCCGAGGATGCTGTCGTTTTGAAGGTAGAGAATACCCGTCGTGCACTTGCACTTCTTTCCGCAGAATTTTTCGACCATCCCGAGAAAAAAATCAAGATCATCGGCGTAACGGGAACGAAAGGCAAATCGACCATTGCCGAAATGATCCGCCACATCCTCTCGGAAAACGGCATCCCAGCCGCGTCCGTTGGTACGGTCGGCGTCCGCATCGGTGATGTTATGACCGCGACTGCCAATACCACCCCCGAAAGCTATGAGCTTTTCCGCATCTTTGCGGATATTGAAAAAAAAGGCATCCGTCATGCCGTCATCGAGGTTTCCTCGCAAGGTGTCAAGCTTGACCGCATCTACGGCATCCCTTTTCATACCGCCGTCATGACCAATCTTTCAGAAGATCATATCGGGGATGCAGAGCACCCCACCTTCGAGGATTATAAGGCTTGCAAAAAAGAGCTTTTCCGCAGAACCGAAAATGCCGTTTTCAATGCCGATGACGATTATTTCGAAGAATTTATCTCCGTGGCGACCGTGCCCTCCTACACCTATTCCACACGTGAGCAAGCGGATTTTACCGCAAAAGCCATTTCCCCCATCATGACGGAAAACGGATTTGCCACCTCCTTTATCCTGGAAAGTATGACCTCCAAGACAGAAGTGATCCTGCCATTCCCCGGCGAATTTTCCGTCAGCAATGCACTCGCCGCCATCACCGTCGCAAGACTTCTCGGAATCGACGAAGAAAAAGCCGCAGAAGCGCTCTCCACAGCGACAGTAAAGGGCCGCTTCGAGCGCATCCACACCCCTCTTGTCGGCGTTACCTTCGTCATCGACTATGCACATAATGGCGAAAGTCTTTCTGCCGCGCTCAGAGCACTCCGCGCATATGCACCAAATCGTCTCATTTGTCTTTTCGGCTCTGTCGGCGGAAGAACGGAGATCCGACGCCGTGAGCTCGGCATCGCCGCCGCAGAATACGCCGATTTTTCGATCTTGACCGAAGATAACCCCGATCGTGAAAACTCGGCGGATATCATTCGTGATATCGAAAGACACATGAACGGCGCACCGCACATTGCCATTTCCGACCGCAAAGAAGCCATCGAATACGCCGTTTCCATGGCAAAGGAGGGTGATATCATCCTCTTTGCCGGAAAAGGACATGAGAATTATCAACTCATCGATGGCAAAAAGATTCCGTTTTCCGAAAAGGAACTGATCCTTGCCGCCGCAGATAAGATCAGCATATCTAAAATTTAAGAAACACAAAGTAACGTTTCGTCTATTCGTTTTTAGTCGTTTCCGTGAACGCGCTTTGTAAGATATCATCTTTGAAACAAAAAAGTGAGTGCCAAGAGGTGCCTTCCATAAAGCAGGTTTTGACTTGCCGAAAAAGCAAAAATTTCATCGTAAAACAATCCCTCAGCCGCCTTCGGTGTCAGCTCCCTTTACACAAGGGAGCCTTTGGTTTGTGCGCCCTGAAAGTCTGTCTATTTTTCCTGACAACTACTGACTTAATTAAAGACACAAAGGCAATCCATTACAATACTTGCTTATAAAAAATTTAATGTAATGGAGAACGAAAAAATGAAAAAGAACTTTGATAATCTTTATGAAAAGCTCGGTGGTACATACCGCGAGGT
>JBGVLA010000106.1:0-2896 GCA_045124015.1 Eubacteriales bacterium
GAATCTTTTGAAAATTTCAAGGACGATAGGCGCTTTTTCGGGGTCAAGCTGATAGTGCTTGTCCTTGTCGATGATATAACCATAGGGCACGGTACTGCCATTGAATTTACATTTCAAAGCATTTTCTGTCATACCGCGGCTTACTTTCTCCGCAAGATCCGCAGAATAATATTCTGCCATGCCTTCCAATACGGATTCAAGAATGATGCCTTCCGCACCTTCCGAGATGGCTTCTGTTGCAGAGATGACGCGCACATCATTCTTTTTAAGTGCCGCCTTATATTTTGCAGAGTCATAACGGTTTCGGGAAAAACGGTCAAGCTTCCATACGATTACAACGTCAAATACTTTTTTGGCGCTTTCACGAATCATACGAAGAAATTCGGGACGATTATCCGTCTTGGCAGAAAAAGCGCGGTCAATATAATGTTCGGTAATAAAAATATCATTTTTCTTAGCGAAAGCCATGCACTCACGAAGCTGACCTTCAATGGATTCTTCGCGTTGGTTGTCTGAAGAATAGCGTGCGTAAATAACACCTGTCATAAAATCACCTCTTTCACACGCATTTTAACATATCTCTTAGGAACGGTCAAATGTGTGGAGAGGGAATTTCGCACATTTTTTCGAGAATTTTTTGCTTAATACGTTCAATTTTCTTTCGTACACCGCTTGCAGTCTGATAGCCGAAATCATTTGCGAGGGATTCATAGGTTTCACCGTTGGCATGACGGGTGAGCAAGGCTTTTTCTTCTTCTGTCAGTATGGAAAGACATTCAGAAACAAAAATGTTTGCTGTGGCTTGGTTGGCAATATCGGGAGTGTCATGCTCCAAATCGGAAAGAGAGATATTTTCAACGATTTTCCCATTTTTGGTGTGTTCAATCTTGCGTTTGGCATCGATGAGCGCATGGTTTTGTGGCTTGTTTTGATTGAAATCGGCGTAATCGGGCATGGATTTTGTGAGTTCTGCCATTTGCGGAAGCTTTGCAAGTTTGGCACCAAGTGCCCATTCTGAATTTAAGAAATCGTCAATGTTGTTTGCATCAACTCCGCGGTTCTGCATTTCCTCAATAAAAATGTTTGCGACTTCCTCATTGGAGCAGATTAGCGCAGTGTAATAGGCAACGGCTTGATATAACTGCGTGTAATAGAGTGTGAGAGGATCGTCCTTCGAAAAATTGGAGGGTGGAAATGAAAGTTTCAAGTCACGTCGAGTTTCCATGCTGGTATTTTTGACTACATTTGTGAGTTCAGAACTTGGTGTGAACTTTGGAAGATGAATTTTAGAGATGTCAAGCGCGTCAGATTGACGTTTGGATACGATTTCGTCCATCGATTCTCCATGAAAGATTTCAAAAAGTGCATCGATGAATTGATTTACGCCTTGGCGCAGAGTGGATTTTTCTTCGTTCAATAGGAACTCCTTTCAAATTTAGATGTGTGATTAAGATTAGCTTCACGAACGATATTTCATGAAAACGAATAAATGTTCGTGATAAAATTATACCATATATTCTCGATGCTGTCAATGAAATTTCTTGAAGGAAACGTCTTTTTATGATATACTGATGTTAATCACACGATCGGAGAAGAAAAATGACACTTAACATAGCAATTTGCGATGACGAACAAAATCAGATAAAATATGTAAAAGATATTGTTTCCAAATGGGCAGAAACAAAAGGGCATATGCCCATATTTGCAGAATTTCCCTCAGCAGAAGCGTTTCTTTTTGACTATGCGGAGAATCAGAATTACGATATTTTACTCCTTGACATTGAAATGGCGAAAATGAACGGTATTGATCTTGCAAAAAAGGTGCGCGAAGGAAATAACCGTGTGCAGATCGTTTTTATCACGGGATATCCCGATTTTATGTCAGAGGGCTTTGAGGTGGCGGCACTTCATTATCTGATGAAACCCGTGAAGAAAGAAAAGCTGTTTTCCGTTCTTGACAGAGCGGTAGAAAATCTTGGGCACAAAGAAGAATCTCTCGTTTTGGAAACTGAAAACGGCGTGTTGCGTGTCAATTTCTCGGAAATTATGTTGGCAGAAGCCAAAGGACACGATACGATTTTAACGCTCACAAGCGGAAATGAAACCGCGAAGATTGGTATCAATGACTTGGAGAAAAAGCTTGACACCTCTTTCGTGCGCTCCCATCGCAGTTATCTTGTCGGACTTCGTCATATTACAAGGATTACCAAGACGGATGTAATTCTTGATAATGGCACTTTGATTCCGCTTTCCCGCCGGATGTATGCGGAAGTGAACCAAAAATTTATTGATTTTTACAGAGGTAAAATGTAATGGCTCGCCTTTTTGACTTTCTGTTTGGAAAAATGATTGACAGGCGTATTGCCGCCTATCAAAATGATATTGTGGAACGCCATCTGGATGAAGTGCAGAATATGTACCGACAGGTGCGCGGCTGGCGCCATGACTTTGCGAATCATGTGCAAAATATGAATACCCTTTTGGAGAAAGGCGATCATGAAGAATTGAAATCCTATCTCGACAAGCTGGGTGTGGAGCTTCGCACGGTCGATACCGTTCTCAAAACAGGAAACGTGATGGTTGATGCGGCACTCAACAGTAAAATTACACTTGCCATGAGTAAACATATCGCTGTCAATGCGAAGGCTACTGTACCGGAAAAACTAACTGTTTCCGAGGTGGAGCTTTGTGCGCTGATCGGCAATCTTTTGAACAATGCCATTGAGGGGTGTTTAACCTTAGAAAAGGAAGAAGAACGGTTTATTCGTGTTTATAGCGGTGTGCTGAAAGGTCAGCTTTATATTTCCGTTACCAATTCCTATCTCGGTACGCGAACAAGAGAAAACGGAAAATACCGCACAACAAAAAATGACAGCAATTCTCACGGCTTCGGACT
>JBGVLA010000107.1:0-5758 GCA_045124015.1 Eubacteriales bacterium
TGCAGAGATTGCAAAGCTTGGTAAGATATACCGCGCAAAAAGGAAAGAAAAATCCGTCATCTTTTCGGACATGGCAGTTTGCGCAGCATTTTCAAGCAGAAAGAGGTCTGCACTTTCATAGCTGATCTTTGATGAAAATTCAGACGCATATAAATAATCGGAAATGGGAACGGCAAAAATCGAAACCGCAATCATCAAAAGAAGCCCTCCGCATACAAGCGATGCCGCCGTCAAAATGACAATCTCCGCAAAAAAGGAAAAAGAAACACGGCTTCTTTTTTCTCCGAGCGCGACAAGAACAGCAAGCTCACGATGTCTTGCCTTCATATTGAAAAGAACGGCAAGCACCAGAATCACAAATCCAAGCCCCATCACACCAACAAGAAGCAGAGAAACGATTTCAGAAAGCCTTGCGGATGGTGATGATGCGGCATCGGACATATAAGGCGATAACAAAATCGTTTCGGAAAAGCCGATTTCATTGATTTTTTCTTCCAAAACGCTTGAATTTTCTATATTTTCTATATGAAAATATAAGTGGTCAGGAATGACGGAGGGTATTTCATAGGAATCACCTACAAAATTCGATTCTCCATAAGAAAGGAGATAGTCATCTTTTGCTATATCCGTCAAGGTTGAAATTGGGATATAGACCTTATTTTCATAAATTTCATGCGGAAGCGAAGCGGAAAGTGTATTATCCGAGCGATTTTCATAAATACCCCCGACGATATATTCATATGGGGCATATTCCGTATTACTCTGCAAATAGGCTCTCGTCGCACTTTCTTCCTCTCTGAAAACAGAAAACGGATCGAGCGATACGCGGTCGCCAAGACAAAGTCCGTTTAATTCGGCAACAGAGGCAGATATCACGATTTTATTCGCATAAGCCTCATTGTTGTTTTCGCTGATCATCGTTCCCTCACGCATCATGAGATCACCGCTGTAAACCTCCTCTAAAATATCCATAGAAGTTACTGCGCAAAGTAAAAAGCCCTCGTGATATTCCGTTTGACGTGTTCCGGGGGGATAATACATACGTTCCCAAGCGTATGTATCTCTCAAATATTGATCCTGGCAGAGATACGTCATGTTGCAAAAATGAACAGAACGATTCATCACGGCAGAAATTTTCGTAATGCCTTCTGCGTTTTGATCCAATGCTTCTGCCGCTTCGTAAGTGAAAAACGGCATAAAATTTTCATCCGTAACATGAACCGAGCCATCAAGCGGTCCGTAAAAGCGTTCGCGATTATCCTCGCAAAGTCTTATGGTCAGAATGCCAAACATCGAAAGAAACAGGATGGCAAAGGCAATGGAAAAAGTCAAAAAGGTTCGCGTTTTTAATCTTCGAATATTACGTAAGGCGTATCGCATAAAATCTCCTTCCAATCTGCGCCGTCTAAACAACCGTCCTTCCGTTCGCAATCCGCGTCTTGTTTCGGACACAAAACATAGATATAAAAATAAGGATAGATCTCACAAAGCTCACAATGTGCCACCACCTGATGATAAAGACAACCATTTTCCTTTACCATTGGTTTTCCGACAACGGTGCATTTTGCAGGATCAATCGTATGCGGTTCGAGATGTGCTTCAAAATCACAGTTCCCATAGTAACAAGAAACCTCATGATAGATCGTGGTGTTGTCTTCCGCAAGCACATCGGGCATATTTTGATAACGAAGATCATGCTCGCAAGCATCGTTATAAAAAAGAAGAGAATGTTCCGTACGAAACGCATCATCGAAAGCAGAAAGATCGATCAGCGTATATGTTTGACGGCATGAACAAAATGATATAAGCAAGCCGAGACATAATAAGATCAGAAAAACTCCTTTTTTCATAGAAATGCTCCTGCCTTATTCACTAAAATCGTCTGCTGTATATTCCTTCACGAGAATACAATCCAAATATCCGTCGGGAAGCGGAACCTCGGAAAGCGTTGTCTGAGAACGGCTCTGTAGGAATTTAACCGATTGCAAAAGGGGAAAATATTGCATATCCAAAAGGGTTTCTGTGGGAAAAGCCTCTGTCCAATCTTCATCAAAAAAATCAGAATATCGATACACGGATGTGGCATTGTCATATGCACCAAGTCTTTTGTCGTAATAGGCAAGCGTAATCGAAGGCTCACTCGGAAACTCTCCCTGTGTCGTGCGATAGTAATATATTTGCACACTTGAAATTTGCGAAAGATCCCGTTCACTATACGTTCCGCCAAATTCCGTTTTTAGCGCGGCATCCAAAAATGGATCGGAAACTGTGATCGGTTCTGCGGAAAAGACTTCTTCCATGTTCGCCTCCACTTTTACCGTTTCATAAAAATAACGCATAGGATCGGTAGAGGCATATTTTGTAACTTCAAATTCACCGTGTATCGCATAAAAATATCCGATCGGAATATAACAAACAAGCGGCGATTCCATTGGATAATTCAAGTAACCTTTATCAACATATTCACCCTGATAATCCTTGATATAGGCATTATTATTGATATATACGCTAAGAGGGTGATCGCTGACAAAGGTAATCTTGACCGTTTTATGTTCGGGAATCACCTCCGCATATGCTTTGACCGTCGGCTCTTCAACCTCAGTAAAATAAGGTGGAGTCGTTGTTTCTGTCAAGGAAGATGATGGTATTTCCAAAGAAGTATCTGTATGTTGGGTTGTCATTTCCGAAAAGCTATATGTGCTTTGTGCGATTTTCGAAGTCGATTCTCTTGGTTTGGTTTCATATGTAATGGAATCTTCTATCGGTGGTGTAGCCCCACACGCTGTCTGCAAAAACATCATTGTTCCTGCCAATAGCACAGCAAAAAATTTTTTCATATTTTTAACCTCGCTTTCTTTCATCAAAAATGCGTTTCATTCGTCTATTGTTGTTTTATTTCACTTGAACATCACTCTAACTCCAGTGATGGATAAAGAATAAACGTGAATGTTTTCTTTTGCGAGCGAAGATGGATCACAATTCCCGTATGCTTGCATGACTCATAGCTATGAAGAGGGATATGGATGGTATAGTGTTCCTTCATCGTTTTATACTGAACATAATTTCCCATATATTTGCGTTCTACAACTTCAAATCCACCATCTTCGAGCGGTTCATATGCCACTCCCCAATATTCATACGGGACGAGCTCATAGGCATCGCTTTCCAACCACGCTTGATCGACACGAGCCCAGATCCATTCGTCTGCAAAAAGTTCAATCGTAACCCTATCATTTGCCTTATCCAACATTTCGGTAAAGGTCAATTTTTTGTATTTGCAATTTTTGCAAATTAAATTTTCATCAAAACGATGCTTTTCTTTGATATCCTGCGAGCAGTTTGCAGTGGAAACCGTATCGTTGACACAATTTGAGTAGTGAAAATCATTATCATATACTGTCCATGTTCCCGAGCTCAAATGGGATAAATGAGGCGAAGCACCAATGATTTTATAGCAATCTTCACAGCACTCCTCCGAAGTACAATCGTGGTTGAAATCCTCTGCACCATAAACAGACGGCATCACAGGACAATCGGCATCGTAGACTTTTTCCTTGCAAACCGTAATCGTGTCGTCTTTTCCTGCGGTTCCCGAAATTTTATAGGTAATCGTAAAACGATATGTCCCCATTTCCGTAAGCGGATATTCAAACCGATTGATATGATAGACATCATCTGTTTGATAGGATCTTGAAATAACCTCATCCCATATAAACATAGATTTTTTTTTTTCGATTTTAACAGTAATTTCGGCACCGTTTGTGATATCGGGATATCCCGTGTATCGAAGATTGATGATCGCGCGACCTGGCTTGAAAACAGAAATATTGGTTGTCGTTGTTGCAACGTTATTTCTCGGAAGAAAAATATCGGTTGCCAGGATCGTGAGCTGGATCACGCATAACATCAGGCAAAGAAATATGATCAAAAAATAGATTTTCTTTCTCATTTCAATCTCTCTCTTTCAATAAATTTTGAATCATTTTTAAAAATTCTTCTTCGCTGATTGCAAGAGAGCCGCTAAATTCAAAGTCATATCCTTCAAAACTCCAAAAATAAAAGCGTCTTCCGTTTTTTTCAACAGATATAATCTCCACATTCTCAACATACATCATTTCATAATCGTTTATGTTCCCCATGATCGTTTCTATGGAAGAATCCAGCGTTTGATATAAAATCAGTTTTTCATTTTCATGATTTTTCCAAATGGCTTGCACAGAGAATCCCGTTTTGTATACATTTTCCCTATAATATCCCTGAGGCAAATTTCCAATTAAATTGTAATATACCTTTTCAATGACTTTGGGAGCATCTTGGGGTTCTCCTCGAACAATAAACTCGATATATTCTTCATATGTGCGAATCAAAAAATCTGTAAGCGGTTTTTTTGTTGCTGAAACCATGATAAGCGCACAAAGTGCAACGGCAACAAGAATTGCCATTTTTTTTGATGACTGTGTAGATTTTTTCGGGGTGTGATCCTTTTTTATTCTATAGGAATTTGCGTAAAATCGACCTCGCTGTTTGTATGATTCAGATATAAGCAAAGCTTTGATAGGCGAGCGGCTTAGAGCGGCACTTTGCCGCTTTTTTATTTTTCGTAACGTTCGATAATAAACTTTTGCGGAATAATGAAGCGGTTCGGATTTCAATAGCATTTCACAAAAAAAATCCTGTTCATATTTCCGAAGAGCCGATTCCAATTTTCTTGGCATATTTGTTTCCATTATAAAATTCCCTCCTTACCGAGTAATTGTGCGAGCTTATCGCGTCCCCTAAAAATTCGTTTTCTTACGGCATCCTCTGAAATCATTAGTAGTTTCGCAATGTCATTTACGGAATAATGATATAAATAATAATAAACAAGTACATCGCTGTAGATAGAATCAAGCGATTTGATACACTCCACGATAAAATCCTCACTATGATTTTCAAGCGAAGCAAAGAAATCATTTTCACTGATCGTGTCAACAAGAGCGAAATCGGATATCAGACTTTGCTCTTTATTCCTTTTTCGACAAAGAGAAATCGCTTCATTTCTTGCAATTCTCATTATATAAGAAATGATGGTTATCTCACTTTTTCCGAGTAACAGATCAAAATTTTTGACTGTTTTAAACCAAGTTTCCTGTGAAATGTCTTCTGTGTCCTGTTTGTTTTTTAATATTTTATATATTCTTCGGTATACGACCGCATAATATTTACGATAAATCCGCTCGAAGGTAATTCGTGTATCTTCATTTTCAATCGCAGATAAATATATAAAAAGCACCTTTTCACGCCCTCACATTGTTATAACACTTTTTTGCTTTCATCAGTAATTTCCATATTTTATTATACTTATTACTATAGACGAAAAACAGGGCTGATTTGGACAAAATTTTAAAAATTTTCATAGTTCAAACAAAAAACTTTATACAAAGAATCATGTGAAATTTCATGAAAAACTTTTTTAAAGGTGTCATTAGGTGACGAGTTCGTATGCTACAATCATGAAAAACAGAAAAAAGCAGGACAAATTTGCCGTTCGCATTACGGTAAGTATATGAAAAAACTTTGCGGGAAAGGAGGAAAAAAGATATGTCTAAACTGTTAATAAAAAGGTCTGCAAATCTTAACAACTACTGACTTAATTAAAGACACAAAGGCAATCCATTACAATACTTGCTTATAAAAAATTTAATGTAATGGAGAACGAAAAAATGAAAAAGAACTTTGATAATCTTTATGAAAAGCTCGGTGGTACATACCGCGAGGT